>NZ_JACJEW010000089.1:0-10391 GCF_014164315.1 Pseudoalteromonas sp. SG44-1 | reverse complement strand
GACCTTGTGGTGCATAACTATATATCAACATGCTTACAGTACCTTGCTGAGCAGCCAGATAACCTTGAGCCACTGCTACCTTGGAACATTAAACAAAGCTAGGTGTCGTTAGCTATACGCTTACTATTGAGAAATGCTAATGCAAGATTTGAAAACACTAACCAGAAAGCACTCAAATCCAGAATAGAAATTTCATCATAGTTTTTAAACTTTACATCCAAAAATTTTTTATAATAAAACTTTGTTTGGCACATTAAAGTGTAACTTTGATTGTCTACATTGTGATCTACAGCTGAAAACTCTATACCAATACCATCCATACTAATATTCAAAATAGATGGGATAGCCTTCAATCTATTATCTTTAAAGTCTCTATCCTGTTTTGCCTCAAAGTTCAATTGATTCATATGATCTTGGAATCTTTCAATTGCAATAACTTCTCCAAAATCAAGCTCATTATTAACAGTACGAAACTTTAATTCACCAGTAAACTCTTCTAATGCTAACCTAGAATTTTCAACTTTTTTCCACTTCTCTTCTAAGTAAATTCGTTCCGATGCAAGCCTTAACAAAGATTCGTACACAAACAGGGGCTTATATCCTGAAAATTCAGAATACGCAGTTTTCAACAATAGCATTGTTCCATCACTAATCACTTCAAATATTTGATTTACACTCTCTGGCGCAGTCCCATTTTCGATATCCTTAAACAACTTAGCTGTATAATTGGCTTGAAATACGATAATTTCAACTTCAGAAAGGGAGCCATGTTCATTTAGCACACCTTGAAATTCCTCATCAACGTCTCGTAATAAATTACCAATTACAACTCCGCTTTGACGATAATATTGCCCAGAAGATTGCTCTTGCTTTAACCAACGTTTTTCATCAAAGAAGTATTTTGTAGGTAAATACTTTTTCACTTCCTTTGCTCCACTGCAATTCTTCATAAATACAACAATTCCTAACTAAGAGAGTTCACATCTTCTGAATGTACTAATTTTCGATATATAACTTGGCAATTTTTTCCAATAGCGAGCTCTTACTTACTTCATTTATTTTTAAAATGTCTTCGGTAAACGAATTAAAAAACAAGTGTGTTATTGGTTGTTCCAAAGCATTCAACAAGTCACCATTACTATTGAAGGTAAGTAAGTTATAGATACGATTTTGCTTTGCTATATCTTGATTAGGTCTTTGCTTTTGGGCTACAAAGTAGAATAGGTCAGCACCAGCTTCTTGCAGATAAACATGATGGTACTGCTTACGTTCTTTCGGCAATAAATAGTAAGGCAATACAGAACTTTCAATGCTGCTTTGTCGATTGACGGTTCGTTCATCACTTTCTGCAACTGAAATAGAATCAACTAAGGTGTTACCAATAACTTGAGGCACACGTATTGTGCTATATGACGTAAGTAAAACATCATTATCTTCATCGTATAAATAGAAACTACCGTTGTGAAAGTTTCGTTCTCCAAAAAAAGAACACTCTAATTTCAATCTAGCTTCAGATTTAATCACCTGGTTATTTGTTATTTTTAATACATTGTCTTTTATCGTCACTTCAACAACTGATGCAAAAAAGTTATTTTTTCTTCTTGCCGTTTTTCTTACATAAACAAGCTTTAAGCTTGCACTAGGCAAGTTAATGTCTGTAAATTGCTGATTAATGAAGACACTCTGTTTTAACCACAGTTCTGATTTAATTCTTTCTAACTTATAGGGGGATATCGCATAGCGTTCTTCATCACCTTTGACTATCGATTCTTTATCCGATTCAGAAAAGTTTAGCCCCTGTATAACAACCTTCGTTTGTGATTCAAATTTATCAATTTTTAATCGTGTATAGTAATCAAGGTTCTGCTTTTGCGAAAAACTTGTATTGCAATAAGCATCCCAAAAACCAGTAAACACCCTATCTGGATCACAAGATAAAGTGATACTAGTATTTCCATCCCCTTCATTTAATACGATATAACTTACATCAGGTGACATATCTTCAATTACTAATGAAGGCTTAACAACTAACAGACCAGCTTTCTCGAACTCTGAATGAAGCTGAGATAAAGCTTTATCTTTTTTCACTGGGTCAAAATCATGTCCCAAATTATCTATTAGAACAATGTTTGAGGGATGCTCTTTTTCAGATTCTAAAAATTGATCAGTTACATGCGTTGCATTAAAGATGCGTGGTTCGAATGCTATATCTAGTCTATTTAATATGCCTTGTAATATGTCAGAGATAAGGTTTTGTGCATAATTAACTGAAGCAGGATATTTTTCACCAAAAGACATAAACTTGCGTTTGGAGAATTTCGTGGCGCTAATATCTCTACTTGCCTGATAGGAAAATTCTTTGTTTTTAAATAACGCTTTGGTTTCATCTAGATCTGCTGTTACTGCCTCTAACTTTTGAGTTTTAAAAACCTTTTTCTTTAACTCAAAACACAACTCTTGAGTAGGCGAAAAATAAATTTCAGGCTTCAGAACTTCAAAATATGCTGTTCCATTCTTTTTCTCTCGACCAGATCTTTGCACGCTTAAATAAAGCTCTGCGTTATAAAAGCTTGGAGAAAACTCGTATTTACCCTTGGTTTGCTCAATAAACTCAGTCTTAAGCTGCAAGCTAATTAGCCCAGATATCAAACGCTCTTTTTGTGACTTACTTAGTTGAGATAATTCCTCAACCAATTCAGCGTAGTTAGGTAAAATATGGGTTAAATAGAAAAAATATACTTCATACGAGCCATTGTTATATAGCTTTACCATCTCATATTGAACATTTTTATCCTTAGATAATTCTAATTCTCTGCGAATTGATATTTTTATTTCTCGATGAATTCTTTGCTCAAATTCAGCTTGGCTCTTTTCTTCCTTAACGAAAGACTTAGACTTACAGCCTATGTATAAATCACTATTAAGTGATTGAAATAATGATGCTATAAGTTCATTGAGCTCACCGTGAACATCAATAATATTAGTGGATGCTGCTGGCATATTATTGGCAAGAATAGTACTTTGATAAGTCATTACACATTTCCTTGAAGTAAAGTTGATACCACACGATTAAGTGCAATTCTTTGTTTAAGCTGACTACCATCAAAATATGCTGTGGTCTCACCATCTGCATTTCTTTTGTGTTTTGGTCTATAGCTAGATTCTTCTTTAAAAAGGTTCAAATAATAGAGTTTCCCGCTGTTATCAACTTCTTGCTCGTGGTTCAATGAATTATTCTCTAAGCGACCATTTACATAGATGTAATGAACTTCGTCATAAGTACCGCTAACATAGTCTGAGATAGTATTAACCTTTGATAGTGCTTTTTGGTGGGTACTTTTAGAAAGCACTGCTTTATCTAAACTAGATGACCAATTTTTAACGTCAATGCATAACAGCATTCCCTCGACTTCTGCATAAAAGTCAAAAAGCTCATACGCTCTTTTTCCAACCCTTTTAATAACTTCCTGAGTAGATAGCGGAGTAACGTTAAGTTTATCTAGGAGCAAAGAAAACAAGTGTTCTCCTACATTACCTTTAATCAATTTGATAAATTTTGGGTGAGGTACATACTTTTGGAAAGCACCTAAGGATATTGATGCACTTTCACGAACGAGCGTTGTGACTAGGTTATCCTGAGTAAATTCCATTTTACTGGTGTAGTCTAAAGATATCATTTTTTCTGGGCGATATAGGCGATCTCCATTGACTATATCAGTCAATATTTCTGGAGATTTATCGCTGTAACAGAGTTTTAAACTCTGCTTATTTCCGTCTAACGTTATGTACAATTTATCAATTGCAGCGGCAACCAATTTATCACTTTTTGCTATTTGAGATGTTTGTAATTGTTGAATGTACTTCTCTGGGTTACTGACAGACGTTATCTTTCTTAATAATTCATTAAACTCCATAGAATCATCATCACCTCTTCGGGCGTCTTCAATAATCTCGGGGACTGTTACTTCAAAAAACTCATTCAAAAGCTCGCCTGATGATTCGACCTCTAATTCAAACACCTCTCTCTCAGACTGTGTTTTGAATCCGACCTCAAGGCTTCTTTCGTGACATTCAGTTTTAAAGCGATGATTTAGTAACGACATACTTTCGAAAAATATGTCATTTTTATGGTCTTTAGATAACCTCGAAAACTGAACAGCCGCTATATCAGCAATATCAGATGCCATATATATTTCACTAAGCATATTCGCATCTTTTCTTTCAATGCGACCAATGGCTTGCATAATAGCTTTCAGTAACTCAAGCTCATGCTCATAATTCAAGAATCGGTAATCTTTACCATGAACGAGATTTACCTCAAATTCGCTAAGTGCTTTGTCTTCAGAAGTATCTGAAATGCGCTTCATTATTGATAGACAATTAGCTAACGAATAAAGTGTTTTTTCGCCGGTTGCACTATCTTTTATAACTTGGCTCCAGAAGGGAGAATTAACTAACACCAGTCGCTCAAAATCAACCTCGAATCTACCACCGGATTCATTGAGGTATTCAACAAAATAGTTTAACCCTGTGCCGGCACCTTTGTAGGTAGACATAAACGCTAACTTCAAATTGTTTGAATCAACTTGAACAAACTTTCTAACATCAACCTCTTTATTAAGTTCAGCATTAAAAAGCACGGTTTGGATTACAGGTTTACCTTGGAAAGGAGTAAATTGGAATATTCTTCCCTTTTTGTCTAACTCTCTAAACCCTTTAGGTTGAGCTGCTCTTCCTGCCCTTATTGCCATCACATATTTTTTTAGTGCCCCTAAAAAATTTCCCGATAACGCCAAAGTTAACGTATGCTTACCATCATAGGCACAAAGTAACCAGGCTGATAATTGCCTTTTAAATTCAATCGTTTTGTATTTGTCTTGCTTAAAACTGTAATCTTTCAGTCTGTTATACCAGAAATCAAAAGTAGCCTTAAAATCATCTGTTAGTACACGTTCATCTATGACCTCACGGTTTTCATCAAATACGTGAAACTGAACTTTCCTCAATTCAGCTCTTGTTTCTCTTAAATTAACGAGTGTATCTTTTGAATTTGAATCTCTAACAACAATTTCTACGCCTAGGTTATTATTACCTTCACAACAGTATTTTCTCAAAAACGGTTGATTATATTGACCAACAATATTTTTATTTATACCACTTGTAGCACTTAGCGCTATTACTGAATTTTGCGTATTATGCAGCATCCGTAGAATTGAAACTTCAGGTTGCTCTTTAATTAAACTCAAAGAAAAATTTACATAAGTGAGCTTTTCTAATGACGGCTCTCTAAATTCAAGTAACTTTTGCGGGATTAAAGAAAACACCGTTTTTGGATGAAAGTATGTATAAAAATGGTCAATCTGAATTTCCTCACTCTCATCTGGGCGATCAAACATGCTTTCGACTTCAGATGCTACCGTTCTAGCTTTCTTCATGAATTTGTATAGTGGGTAGTTTTGGCTACTATCTCCGCCCTGTTTCAGTGACTTAACAAATTCAGATGATGATTTGAACTCTTTAGCTGCTGCTGCCAAAACGGCCATAGTTACTTGATAAACATCATGCAGCGATAAAGTGTTATCAGATTCATCGGTAGTATAATAAAGCTGGCATGTCCCCGTACCATGAGCTAATCGAACTTTAATTCTTTTTAGACCATCTTCATTAAAGTAACGCTTAGGGGTAAAACAAAAAGCATTTCTTGTAAGGTTAATTATTTGTTCTGCATCACCATGCCTTATCTGAACAAAATCAATATTTCCTGCAAATGTAGTTAAAACTGATTTCAAATTGAGACCCGCCGATAAATCACAATATTTAGAAAGGTTATCTTTAATTTTTTCTATAAAAGCTAACTTATCAGCGTAAAATGGCGTGTATTCAATATCACTTTCAACGGTTTCCGTTGCTTGCATATATATTCGATAAACACCGGCAAATACATGGGATAGCTGAATGTCAGGGGTAATTAAAGTAGTCGTTGCAGAATCAGAGAAAAGCTTGTGTGCATCATGTAATTCATCGATGACAACTGTAAAGCCTATTCCTTTATCGCGGAAGTAATTAGAATCATCAGCCTCGAAAAAGTCTCCTTTTAAAAACTCGACTCTTTTCTCATGTTTATCAGATAGGTGAATACCGGTTCTAATATTAGAATCCGTCAGATGCTTTTTTCCACCAACAATGCAATCAAATGGCATTGATTTAAAGGAAAACAGTCCTTGAGGATTTTTTTGAGGCAATCGAATATTAAGATCAAACTTGTTAGTTGTAGCAAGCATGATACAAGGTTTAACCATTGCTACAGAAAACGGAATACAGTGTTTAATAATCGCAGTTCGAAGTATGTCTAATTCAGTATTAGACTCAAACAAAGTCTCCAAATCCACGGGGGAAGAATTGTAATTTAAGCAGGCCAAAGATAAATCAAACAACGTTTTTTCCATATTTCTGCGCTGTTCTTCAAGTTGCTTCTTCAAGTCACTTATAAGCTCAGCATTATCCGCTTCATAGGTTTTTACCTCCGTATTAATACGGTTTTGAAGTGATTCAACTGTTCTTACTGACTGTGCAAGCCTAGTTAACCCTTTTTCTAACGATTTATACTTGGTTTTCTTCTTAATCCACGTTGTGTAAAGAACACTATTTTTTATTTTTTCGCCATTTGGTGAGCTAACCCAACTCTCAAATTCGAGGTCTGTAAGATCTAACATAGAAAGAAACGCGACAAACTCAATACCGGCGTTGTGTGCTTTACTAACTAAGCTTGAATCAAAATCAAATTGTGATTTTTGTGGACTAACAAAAACAAGATTTGTAAATTGACCGCCAAGATTTGGCTTAGTGGAATAATCTATGTACTCGGAAATAACACCATAGGATTTGCCAAAACCAGTACCATCATTTGATTGAATCAAACAAGGCCTGTTGTGGTTAGTTACATTATACAATTGGGATGCATGAGCCCTATATTTATTAACTGCATCTTTCAGTTTATTTTCAGGTTGTAACTTACCAACGGAAACAGCTATTGGTTCGTCTTCTTGAAGGTATGTTCTGTCTGAAAATTGATACCCTTTAGCACCGTCATGAACTAGAAGACCAGCCCTAACTAATTCATACTTTATATTCAATTCACTTATCTCGAATTGCTCACTTAATAGAGATAGGCAATCTTCCAGTGGACTACTAATTTTGATCAATTCGGTTAGTGCCAACTCAAGTTGAGTTGCTCTTTCTGTAGATAACCTTTCAAATTGTGGATGAATACTAAACTGCTCAATAGAAACGTTAGCATCTCTTTTATAAAAAACACCATCTCTATAACTAGTACGGTTATTAGCCTTAAAAAATCCCATTTTAGCTAACATGAATAAAACAGCACGAGGTTCCTCATCAACTTGTTCAGCAATAGAATGTATTACCTCACTTGACTCATTTACTTCCTTCAAAGCTACTAACTTTTTATCATGCACCTTAGCAATAACAAATAGCTGCTCTTTTTTTCCATTAGTCCATTTCATGAATAACCTCTAATACTATTAACCTTCAAATTACATTACATAATAAGAAATACCGTAGTTTTGCCTACCAGCAGTAGTTACATTTAAAACCACCAAAACACTTAGCCTTTCGGTGGATATGGATCATTACCGTAACTATTTTTCTCTCTGATTTGACCGTTCTTACCATGTATTAGCATTTCTGAACCTTGATTCTGTGCGATAGAGCGAGCCTGTGCTGCCGCTTCTGCCTGCGTGCTGTGAACTGATGTAGCTTTAGAGTTACCAGCGCCTTTAACTGCCCAACCAGAGTCATGTGGTACTACATGTTGATTTTTTCCTGACATTTTTTACCCCTTAATAAACAATTTAATAAACCTATATAACAAACATATACGGGTGTTCACTTAACACCCCTTACAGTTCAATTAATAGACTACCGTATACTAATGATATATTCAAGATCTATTTAAGACTTGGTAGAAAAACCATTAAGATTTTTATAAGGCATTATATTTGTACCTTGATAGAATCTATGCTATACAAGCTTTATTATAAATAAACGATGCTTAAAGATGATTGATCTCAAACATTTACCTTCACAACAAGTAAGCAGATTAAGATACATAGAGTTTTGCCTAAGATTTTTAGGTAGCTTTACCAGAGCTGATCTTATTAAAAAGTTTGGGATAGGAACTGCGGCTGCAAGTAGAGATATTGCTGAATATAAAACTCTGATGCCAAACAACATCTCTGATTCATCAAATTCAAAAAACTATTTCTTAAGTGAGGATTGGAAAGAGTTATTCAAATTCAAATCTTCAGAGGTTTTAGCACAACTTACAGGAAATGAGATTCAAGCTAATACAAAGTCTTATATATCGAGTGAAGTGATCGATATTATTGATGAACCTGATATTGAGGTTGTAACAGCTATAACAAAAGGAATTCTTCAACGAGCTCCTATCACATGTGAGTATTTCTCCAACTCTAGTGGTGCAAGTGAAAAAATACTAATTCCACACTCTTACATGTTTAATGGTTCAAGATGGCACTTAAGGGCTTATGATAGAACAAAAGGTAGATTTGCCGATTTTGTAATTTCTAGATTTAAAAGTGCTCATACGATTGAAGAACCTGTATTACCTAAAGAGCTTCAAAACGAAGATGTTCAGTGGAATCGTCAAGTCGATTTAGAAATTATTCCTCACCCTAGCTTAAAAGATTCAAGTGGCGTTTTAAATGAATTCAACATGACTGATGGCATTCTTCACAAACGAGTACGAGCATCATCAGTTGGTTACTTACTTCAAAAGTTATATGTTGATTGCTCAAAAGATCCTATCGTTGAAGAACATTACTTTAGATTAAAACTTAAAAATCGCTTGGCATTATACGGAGTAGAAGGTCTCCACCTAGCTCCTAATTTTGATGGATTTAATGATTAAAACCTTTAGTAAGTTGATTAAATTTTAACTTGCTCTGTCAGGTTCGATTAATAGAACAAAATCAACATGCTATTAGTTGGTTAACCACCCTATTATTTTATATATTTATTTGATGAAAATTTACACCATGTGTTCAAGGTATTGACTATGGAATTACAGACAAGGCTAGTGTTTATCGATACAAGCGCTTTTGAAAAGAAAAATTATCAATTTGGACAGCACGCTCTTGGTCGTCTTCAAGAACTAATTGAAGATGAGAAAATTCACTTGCTTATTACTGATGTGACGAAGAAAGAGATCGACGCTCATCTCAAACGAAAATCTGAAGAAGCAGCTTCTATGATAAAGAAGATGCAAAAAGATGCGATGTTCCTAAGAAACACCCCAGAGCTTGATTGTCATGGCATCTTCACCAAGGTTAAAGGTGATGATATTTATGCTGTTATCAGTGAGAAATTTGATGATTTCGTCGAAAACGGCTATGTCGAAACTATTGATGTAAGTACTGTTAACCCTCAAGTTGTATTTGATGCTTACTTCAACAAGCTCCCTCCATTTGGCAAAGAATCAAAAAAACACGAGTTTCCTGATGCATTTGCGCTAGAGGCTATAAAACAGGTGAGCTTGGCTAGAGGACATTCAGCCTACATCGTTAGTGACGATGGCGATATGAAATCATTCGGCCAACAAGAAGATAACTTCATTCATCTTGAAAACATCGATGACCTAATTGATTTGATTGTTCGAAGCGACAAAGCGTACGAAGAACCAGCCAAATTTGCTGATGAAATATTCGAACAACTCCTAGAACAAATTAAAGCAGATGCCCTGCAAGCTCTCGAAGATGGCGAGTTCAACTATGAAAACGCAGATCCTTTCGATGATATTATCAATTCTATAGAAATCAACTCTGTGAATGTTGAGAAGAAAAACTTACAGAATGTCGATGCCGAGTGGGTTGAGTACGAAGTAGAGTTTGAGGTGGTTGTTACGGCTGATTACCGAGTCTCAGATTACGACCGTTCACCTTGGGATCCTGAAGACAAGCAATATGTATTCGTCTTGAGCAATGAGTCAACAGTAAAACACAAAGAAACATACACTGCCCACTTAACACTTGCCTATACCGATGGATTAAAAGCTAACGCAAACATTGAAGAGTTTTACTTCCAAGATACATATTTTGAGTTAACTGATGACCACTCCGAAATCATTAGCTTCAAAGAACTAGATATCAACGGTGAATGACATGAAGCTATATGTAATTGGTAATGGCTTTGATGTTCATCATGGGCTTGACACAAAATATACATCTTTTGTGCGTATTCTCATGACTTTGATCACCGATTCTCATCAGCTTTGATCACTTGATTTATCATTTTGTAGAGCCGTTTTTAAATTAGCTTAACTGATCATCATCAGTCAATTTATTTAACTGTTT
>NZ_JACJEW010000088.1:0-10702 GCF_014164315.1 Pseudoalteromonas sp. SG44-1 | reverse complement strand
ATTTAATTACAACACACAATAGCAAGCATGAGTTTGCTATTGTGTGTCGTAATAAAGTACATACCTACTCAATTAATTTGCTAAAACTATCCCGCTCTTCATAAATAAAAATAAAACCATACCAGCAAAAGTATTATTGAATTCTCACCTAAACAACGCATTAACTTATCTATGTCGCAAACAAGGTTACCCACACTTTCTTACAACTTAAAACAACAACACACAAAGCCCACACATATTTTTTCAATTTTGACCGCTATGATAATAACTTATCGACATGAACATAAATGGAATCATCTCATGAAAAAAAGCTTACTCATCTTTTTATTACTTTCCGGCTGTGCATCACAAGGCATTGACCGTAATGATCAAAATCAAATGGTTAAACGCTATTACGCTACTGTAGGGTCAATGCAGCAAGTAACGCTATCATCTGAGGTAGGTACAGGCATCGCAGCAGGCGCAGGCTTCGGCTTCGTTGACAACCTAGATGGTAATACTGAAGAAATGGTAGGCGGCGCAATTATTGGCGGCCTCGTCGGGGGCTTATTTACTGCCCTGTTTGAAGGCGGAAATACCGCATACCAGTACAACTTATACGCAGCTAACGAAGGTGACTTTACTGTTATTCAAAAGCACAAACTAGATAAAAATACGCAATGTGTAGTAGTAAATGCTGGAGGTAAAGTAACTCTAGAGCCTGTAGATAACGCATATTGCGAACCAAGCCTAAGCACGAATGAAAAAGCCAGCATTGCTAAATAGCGCTTTAGCAATGGCATAGTAAAGTTGCTAGATCTACACTAATAACTTTTTCGAACAATATTAACTTATAGCAATATTGTGACCTCTTTTTAGCTATTTTGTATTTAGTTATAAAAAGAGGCTGCTCGAAGCAACAGCCTATAATTCTAACTACACTATCTAAGGTGCCCGCTTTCAACAATAGGCGTAACCCAATATTTTAATGGGGTGTATTGGCACACAGGGCTTAATGCCGTTTTAATTGTTTGCAGCTGCGCTAATAATATATGCACCTCAAACTGATAAAAACTGCGATGCCCTTCTACTTGCTCGGCAATATCAAATTCACTGTGCTCTTTACTGTAGCCTTCAATGTTTTTTAATTTAAAGCCGGTAATGCACTCTATGCTAATTAATATATCAACCACTTCATCTTTTATGTTTGTGGGTACATTTAGGGTAAAAAGTAACTGTTCAGCCATGTTTTTTCTCCAACCAACCATAAAAGATAGGTAATAAATAAAGTGTTGTAATTGTAGAGGTAATTAACCCGCCAATAACCACAATCGCCAATGGCTTTTGAATCTCAGCGCCGGGGCCGTTGGCAAATACCAGTGGCAGTAAACCAAACATTGCGGTTGTGGCTGTCATTAACACTGGGCGAAGGCGTCTGCTTGCGCCATCTAAAATGCGCTGCGTTACATTGGCAGAAAACATTTTCATTTGCTCAAAGTAGCTGATCATCACAATACCATTGAGTACCGCTACGCCAAGTAAAGCAACAAAACCAACCGATGCAGGCACCGAGAGGTATTCATTACTAATAAATAGGGCAATCACTCCTCCCATTAATGCAAACGGAATATTAGCAATTATCAGCGTTGATTTAGATAAGGATTTAAACGTGGTAAATAAAATAATGAAAATCAGTATTAATGCCACAGGAATAAGCACCAGCAAGTTTTGTGTTGCACGTTGCTGGCTTTCAAATTCGCCACCAAACGACAAGGTAAAACCACTGGGTAACTTTATGCTGCTATTAATTTTAGCTTCCAGTTCATTTACATAACTAACCACATCGCGGTTATCCACATTAACGCTTACAGAAGCAAAGCGCTTTGCTTTTTCTCGCTCTATTAACAATGGCCCCGTTTTAAAGCTAATATTAGCCACCTCTTCAAGTGGTAGTAGGCTGTTGTCGGGCATTAAAATTAGCTTTTGCTTTAATGCGCTCATTGACGATAACTCAAAGTGTGCTGCGCTTTCGCCTTTTTGTGCATTAAACACAATTGGGATCACGCGGTTTCCTTCTTGCAGTGCCGATACCTGTAGGCCTTCTAATTGCGACTTTAAATAATCGCTTAATCCTTCGGTGGTTAAACCAAACTGACTGGCAACCTCAGGAATAAGTTTAATATTTACGTATTTACCCCCTTCAATAAGCGCCATTTGCACATCACTTGCGCCGTCAATATTAGTGGCAAGTGCAGTGACTTTTTCAGCTAATGAGGCAAGTGTCGCAATGTCATTACCGAATACTTTAATCGAAATATCACCGGTGCCACCGGTGAGCATTTCTGATACCCGCATTTGTATTGGCTGAGTAAAGCCAATATTTACTCCTGGAAATTGCGCAAGTGTTTGTCGAATATCCTCGATTAGCAGCACTTTGGAGTCAAAACGCCACGTATCTTTTGGCGCTAATTCCATAAATACATCGGTTTCGTTTAACCCCATAGGATCAAGCCCGAGTTCATCGGAGCCGGTACGGGCAACAATTTGTACGATTTCTGGGGTGTTTTTTAACAGTGTGGCTTCAATTTGTTTATCGATATCCAGCGAGGCTTGCAAGGAAATACTCGGCGATTTTTCCAGTTGCACAATAATGTCGCCTTCATCTAAAACGGGCATAAAGCTTTTACCAAGCCCCTGAAATAACACCCCACTGAGCACTAAAACAGCAACTGATATAACACTTATTGCCACCGGCTTTTTAATTGCACGGGCAAGTGTTTTAGTATAAAAACCTTGTAATAATGTGACCATTTTAGGCTGGGTTACGGGTTCATTTTTTAATAACAATGAGGCTAAAATTGGAATAACCGTTAACGACAACAACAGCGCACTAAGCATGGCAAACACGATAGTGAGCGCCACTGGGGTAAATAACTTGCCTTCTAACCCTGTTAGCATTAATAGCGGTGAAAACACGATAATTATAATGATTGTGCCTGAGAACACTGGCGCCGCGACTTCTTTACAGGCGCGATAAATAACATGCAGCCGAGGGAGGTGCTGATTATTAGCCAACCGATTCACTATGTTTTCAACAATAACTACCGATGAGTCCACCAGCATACCAATGGCAATCACTAAGCCACCTAAACTCATTAAATTAGCCGATAAATCAAACTGCTTCATCATTATAAATGTCAGCAATGCCGACATAGGTAAAGACAAAGACACCACCAATGAAGAGCGAATATCACCTAAAAACAAGGCAAGTAGCACTATCACTAAAATAATCGCTTGGCCTAGTGCGCTGGTAATGGTGCTAATTGCGGTATTTATTAAGTTAGAACGGTCGTAAAACACATTAATTTTTGTGCCTTGCGGTAATGACGCTTCAATGGTGCGAAGTTTATCTTTTACATCTTCAACAACTTGCGCTGTATTACTATTTTTAAGCGCAATTATAAGCCCTTGTACCGCCTCTTCACTGTTTTTAGTAACTGCGCCATAACGGGTTAAACTGCCAACATGTACCGTGGCAATATCACTTAACCGAATAACCTTATTTTGAGTCGACTTAATCACGGTATTTTCAATGGCGGTTATATCGGTGTATTTGCCCTCAGTGCGCAAAATTAAGGTGTCGTTGCCTTTTTCTAAGCGCCCTATGCCACCGTTTTGATTCGTTTGCGTGATTGCCAATTTCATTTCATCAAAGCTGACTTGATGCTGTTGCATCAATAAAGTATTGGGAAGTATTTCATAGGTTTTTGAAAAGCCGCCAAGGCTATTTACATCAGCAACGCCGGTTACAGTGCGCAGTAATGGACGAATTTGCCAATCTAAAAGCTCTCTTTTTTCAATCAACGATAAGTGAGTGCTTTCTATGGTAAACATGAACACTTCGCTCAAAGGCGTGCTCATTGGCGCCATGCCGCCACTAATATTACTGGGCAAGGTGGGCAAAATATTTAATAAACGCTCATTAACTTGCTGACGCGCCCAATAAATATCGGTGCCCTCTTCAAAGTCAATGGTAATATCGGTAATAGAATACTTAGTGGTAGAGCGCAGCATTTGCTGTGAAGGAATACCCAGTAATTCGGTTTCAATCACCCGTGTTACTTGCGATTCTATTTCAAGGGCGTTCATGCCGGGTAATTTGTAAACTATTTTAACTTGGGTGGGTGATATTTCTGGAAAAGCATCCACCGGAATACTTAACCAAGATTTAGCACCAATGGCCATAGCAACAATAACAAAAATACTAACAAACAAACGCTGAGTAAGTGAAAACTTAATAAGCTGGTTTAACATTTACTCTCTCCCTAAGTGAAGCAACATACCTTGGAGCGCACTTACCGAGCTAATTAGTACCTGCTGATCATCTAGGTTTTTATTGGCAGTAAATACATAGTCTTTTCCTTGTGTACCCTTGAGCTCAATCGGCAGTAACTCAAGCTTATCGCCAGACTTTAAAGCAATGTAATTAACATCTTCAAATTCAAACACCGCTGACTTTGCTATTTTAAAGCCCGTTAATTTATTTACCGGTGTGACTTTGATAGTTTGCCCCAGTGTAAGCTGGCACTCATTTGAGCTTGGCGACGCCCACACAATTTGATGGTATTTATCTGCAATACTGTCATAGCTCTCAATATTTAAGCTGCAACTTTGTGACAGCTTGAAATGCGCTAACGTGTTGGTAAAACTAAGAGGGACTTTAATCTTAACGCGAATACTACTTGCATCGATAATATCAAACGCGGTGTCACCCATCACACGGTTTCCCGACTCATTAGTGAGTTTTAAAATGCCCGTTTTTGGACTCACTAAGGTCACGTTTTCATTATCATCAATGTTTAAAAATGCCATTTGATGTTGCATATGTTCAAAATTTATCTTGGCTTCAAAATAGCTTTTTGTGATTTCAACCCATTCAGAACTTCTTATTATTTTGTTTTTTAAGTGTTGTTGGTTTATGTCGTAATGGCTTTTAGCAATAGCGAGCATGTCTTTTGCTGATTGATAGGCATCTAAAAAATGGTGTACATCACTGCCCTCAACGCTTGCAATAGTGGCGCCCTTTTCAACCATGCTGCCGTTAGGGTATAAGTAACGAACCTGCTGTACATCAAACGCAAACAGCACCGTATAATTGACCCCAGGTTTGAAATTAACTTCACCAATTAAACTTTGCCCGTTAATAAACTCTGTTTTTTGAATCGGCGCAAATTCAACATCAAAACCACTGAGTGACGAAAGCCCTACAGGTGCTAAATTTTGCGAAGCAAACACAGGATTAAATGTTAATAAAGTCACCGTAAAGAAGAAAAATAACGTATATTGAATACGCAAAAAATGACGCATTTTTTTTGTAAAATTTAACAGCATTTCGTTTGTTCACATTTGATTAATTTTATAGAATCAACCATGACTTTTTTAGACGGTTAAATCATCAGGCAAACGCCTTAACGTACCCAAAAAAAGCGAAAATTACGCTATGGTACATTTGTCCATTGTATTTATAAAGCATTGATAATAGAGGCTTTAATGAGAGACAAGTTAATAGCAGCCACCTTGTTAATAATAATGGTGCTAAACTTTTTTGATGTACTAACGGATATACATTTAGGCGTGCCGCAGTGGCATATTTTTTCTGAGGGCTTAATCGTCGTCATTTCTGCAGCCTGTGCTATTTACTTAATTAGCGATATTCGTGCGCGTACTGCCAATATTAATGCGCTGAAACAAGAATTAGTACATTCAAAAAAAGAACTTAAAAACATATCACAGGCAATGATGGATGCGCGTCATGAATACAGCGGCGTTATTCAAACCCAATTTTCACAATGGACATTGACCCGCAGTAAGTAAGAAGTCGCGATATTGTTACTTAAAGGCTTAAGCTTTAAAGAAATAAGCGCACTAAGAAGCACAAAAGAAAAAACCGTTCGTCAACAAGCGTCCGATATTTACAGCAAAGCCGATGTAGAAGGCCGACATGAGTTTGCTGCATGGTTTTTAGAAGACTTTATGCAACAAGGACAATACCAACCAACAAGTTCAAGCCTCAATTAATTGAAAAGCTACAAAGGTGAGGCCTCAGGTTATTTCTATAGCTTTGCATCCGCTGTGCATCAAATCTTAAGGAATAATTAAAAACCTTAATGATTATCTCTGTGTAAAACTAGATGAGTTCATTTTTACTATGACAACCATTGCTCAACTTAGCAAAAACATAACCCCCTACAGCCCCTGCAAGCAGCTGCATATAAAAACCCCAGCCTCTTGCGCCCGCTATAATAGTGATATTCATAATTGACTCAATAGCAATTAAAGCCGTAGCAAACGCCACAATACCCGCAATTACAAATAATTGCGCACCTTGTTTTTTAACTTTTTTAGCAATAAGCCAGGTAACCAAAAACGCGATGGCAAGTGCAATAGCAATAATAGCGCCATAGGTCGGTAGCAAGCCGAGCCAATCTTCAAGGGTTAAGTTAACACGGTCATTAAAGCCCACCACAACACCCACATTAACTAATTGATTGACAACGTATTGACTATGAAACAAGCTAGCGAGTGTAAATGTAAGTAACCAAGAAACTAAAAATGAAGGGAGTATACGTGTTAAAAACGACATGGTTATCTCAACTTAAAATGAAACTTTTTTCTTACAGTAGCAAAGGCTTGCAGGGTAAACAATCTCTACGTTGTATTACTCTACTCTCGCTTTTAGCGTTTTCTTGTAACGCCAGTGCCGAGTTACCAAAACAGCAATACACTGCTGATACCTTAGCAACGGGACTCAATTCACCGTGGAGCATGGTTAAACTCCCAAACAATACCTGGTTAGTCACAGAACGTGATGGTCATATTGTTATCATTAAAAACAACCAACAAACCCAAGTTAAACTAGATTTCGAGGGCTTATACGTTGCAGGCCAAGGCGGCCTACTCGATATAGTGCTTTCGCCAAATTACAGTGAATCAAAAGAAATTATATTCACTTACGCTCAAGGTGAGCTTGATGCAAACAGGCTCGTTATTGCCAAAGCTACGTTTGATGGTGCGCAATTTTCAACGCCAAAAATTATTTATAAAGTTGCCACAGATAAAGACACACCGCAGCATTACTCTGGCCGCGCTCTTGTACTACCCGATAATACCTTATTATTTTCAAGTGGCGATGGCTTTGACTACCGTGAGCAAGCACAGGTTATGACCAGTCAACTTGGCAAAACATTACGCATAAACTTAAACGGCACGATACCAAACGATAACCCATTTATTAATCACAAAAATCCTGCTGCTCATGCTGTGTACTCACTCGGGCACCGTAACTTGCAAGGCTTGGTTTATGATTACGATACACAGCAAATTGTTAGCCACGAACACGGCCCCGCAGGCGGCGACGAACTAAACTATTTAACCCCAAGCACCAATTACGGCTGGCCGGTGATCACCAACGGAGATGATTACTCACAAGCACGTATTTCACCGTTTAGAGAATACCCTGGAATGGCTAAACCAACGGTTGATTGGACGCCCTCAATCGCCCCTTCTGGCATGGCTTATTATGGCTCAAAGCATTTAGCTTTTCCCTCACTACAACAGCATGTGCTAATCACTACGCTGGTCGATAAAAAGCTCTACAGCGTTAATTTAGCGAATGGTGAACTTACCCAGACTCATGTTTTACCAGAGGTAACTGGGCGTTTGCGGGATGTATTTGTTACAACCGAGGGTAATATCGCGGTGTTAACCGATGGAAAAGATGCAAAATTGCTGCTGATAACGCCAAAGTAAGCAGATTATTCAATCAGTGTGCTGTTGAGATGACAAGGTTTTTCTTTAACTGATTTAATGCGGGAAAAAATATATTTTTCCATATCATTTTAGTTGTCACCGCATTGGAAATGAGGATTATTATATTTTACTGGGGTGAATATGCAGGTGAAGGAAAAAGAAATACCTGTTCTGTTCTCTTGTTTTTGTATATTCCGATCGTTATCTATCCCATAGCAGGAACATAATGTCAGTACTTGAAAGCTCTGCAGAGGCCATTAAATCTGCACTAATTAAAGGTATTTCTAATGAACCACAACATATAAAATACTTCATTATAATCATCAAAAATTATTCGCCTATTCAGCTTTGGATCGAAAATTACAGAAAACCATATCAATTAGTATTTTCAGCTTTCAAAGCTTCTAATATTTTGACCATTACAAGATTAATAGATTTAAAATATCGCCATATTTTATCGCCGTTTCCTATGCAAATAGTTAAACAACCTTTGTGTTCTAAGAACAGACTATAGCATCATAAAATGCACGGGTAATTTGATGGGAATATATTTACTGAGGTGTTTTAGCTAAAAAAACCATGCACATAAACTAATAAATCATTATGCACATGGCTTAATTTTAATTAAAGAGCATTTTCTACAGTATCTTGTAGAGCTTTTGCGCGATCTTCAATTTGGTTTTCTGCATTGGCAATTGATGAATGGTTTAATGTCAACACGCCATTGCTGTATGAAGAGTATTTATTGGCATTGCTGATATCACCAATATTTTGAATAACAACTTTTTTCAAATCGTCTTGAATTGCTTCTTGAGAAAAGCTATCAGCACACATTTTGCTGAACGCAATAATCATTGGCTCGAAGTAAATTTGAGTCCAAGTCTGACTATAAAGATGAGCATAATTATCAACTGACAAACTATCCCAATCAATTTCTATTTCAAATTCAAATTTTGCAGCATCAAAAACTTTTTTCTTTAGATCTTCAAGGTTGTTTTCTTGGAAATCTCTTGCTGCTTTTTTCTCTTTAAGTCCCATTATCATTCCTTATTTTGAGTTGAAAAGTACATATAAAAATTTGAATAAATCAGAATACGTTGTTTATTCCGTTTTCAATTTTTGTTTGAAGTTCAGCCGGAAGCTCACCTTCAAAATTGAATCTCACCAAAATTGTAGAATTCGTTTTTTTAAAGCGAACGCCATCTCTTGGCTCATTTTTAATATAAAAATCGGTTATTTGACTAATATATTCTTTACTGAAGTCATCATTAGCAACAGCCATAAGAGTATCACCAAGCACTTCTAGAATAGCTTTAATTTTGTCAGTGTTTTCAGCTGACACTTCATCAATAGTGAAATTAAAGTCAAGCCCATGAGTGTTATTAAGCGCAGACTTAATTAAAGTTACAGACGTTTCAATATCATCTGCTTTAAATGGAGATACTAGTTTAATCGGTTCTTGGCCTAATAAAAAGCGCTCATGCTTTGCGAAATCATAAATAGAAATATTTACAATACTATCTGTATCAATAAAAGAAATTTCACGCTCTTTATCAGTTAGCAATACCATTTTAATTTCAGGGTCATATTTTATAAAGAAACCAGAATAGCGATTATTGTACCTGTCAGCGACTATAATGTGAAATTCTGTGTCATAGTCAGTTTTACTTTGTTGAAAGCGTTCTAATAACTGCTTAGGAGATGCTAAAACGATATTGTTGATATAGTTATCCATGACTACTCATATTCCTTCTTAAATGTAATCATTATTTCAATAATGCAGTGAGCGGTTAAGAAAAGTCAAAATATAATTTGAAATTTCTTAATTGGATTATACATTTATATGATTAATAAAACATGAATAAATATTCACGAGGCAAGTCCTTCTGCTAACGCATAACTCACCTATTGAGTCATGCGGGGATCACACTTTGTAAATAAACACTATTTATGACCTAATACATAAATTTCATTATCTTAAACTTACTATGTCACTCTTCTCACATTTAGAGCTCGTCAAAGACAATCGTTCACATATAAATCAGCATAATAATTTATTTGATGTGCTTTTTCTGATTATTACTGCCGTCAAATCGGGGGGGGGAAACTGGTAAAACATTGATGTATATGGTGATAGTAAGCTTGATCAGTTAAGGGGATTTCGCTCTTTCGAAAATGATATACCCACTCGACATAGTATTGCTCGGATTTTTAGAGCTGTTGATACTGACTTATTACTACTGCCGATGTACAGCTGGGTCAATCAAAACCGCGTTAAATCAGCCCATCCTATCATTGCCTTCGATGGCAAAACTATTCACGGAGCAAGTAAACACATTGCTGATAAATCACACCTTGTCTCAGCAGTTAATTGTGAGGCAGGTCTCACGTTATTCCACCAAACAGTTGGCAGTAAGACAAATGAAATACCGACAGTTCGGGATTTATTGTAAATACTCGACATCAATAACACCGTCATTACATACCAATTGGCAACTCTAAACTGTGTTCGGTAGGTTGTGGTGTTATAGTCATTACTTTAACGCCATTAGGTGATTCAAAACGATGCCAAACCCCCTTTGGAATTACCAACATTTGACCTGAAAATAATGTATTGCGCTGCTCGATTTCCCCGTCTAAAAGAATCAAGGTCGTTTCACACCGAGAACCTGAACGAACTCGTCACCTATTGGGTGCCTTTCCCACTCACTCGACCCAGAATAATTTGCTATGTATACTCCACCATCTCTGTATTCAGATAAAAGAGCAAATGCATTTTTTGCTTCTTCTTCGTAAGCGTCTAGCAAAATGCACCTGCCAGTAACTCGTCAAAATGATTAAGCTATTTCCGAATTTCAATGAGGAGATAGCCATGAGAAAAACACGTAGCCTTGAACAGTGGCGCAGTATTATC
>NZ_JACJEW010000087.1:0-11825 GCF_014164315.1 Pseudoalteromonas sp. SG44-1 | reverse complement strand
GATGCTGCCGCTGATGCCGCTGCTGATGCTGCCGCTGATGCTGCTGCTGATGCTGCCGCAGAAGGTGGCTTGAACGCGGCATCTTCATCTAGGCTGAAAAACCTAGCTCTAATTCTAGCTGGAACAGCACTAGAGAAAGCAAATGAAGCAATTGCTAATGCATTGAAAAACAGTAACAAACCCAGTAGTGAATCAACTCCATCTACATATTGGAGTGCCCTTAAGACAGAAATGCTAAAAACGTACCCATGTGATGCTGCCGCTTCTAGTGATTGCCCTAAAGTAAACAACGCGAATCAGCGTGATGCTCAGGAATACATGGTTTTGTCTTATGCTCAAAACTTGGGTAAAAAAGACAATAATGCTGTAGATGCGGTGACTTTTGAAAAGAGCTGGGATGCGGGAAATCAAAAAGCGCTTAAAAGTGGTCTTAGCAACGTAACAAATACTGCGGGAATTCCAAGTATGCTTGATTACATGGGCAGCTTTGATATCTCAGGTAGCCCCTCTGCAGCAGTGGCTGTAATTGCTGAAGCTAATGTTTTCAATAGTGTAGCCAGCTTTGAGTTTACCTAAATAAGCCATCTAGCGAGCGAAAGACAAAATGGATTCTAATCTATATCAATATCTACAAGATGGCAAAGTGCTGATGGGGTTTCCCTCTATGAGCGTACGCCTGATAGAACATGATAAAATGTCTGAGCTTGCTACGGAGTCTACCTTTGGCAGCGACGCTATTAATAAGGTAGGCTCTATTAGCAAGTTGATTACAGCAATCGCTGTGCTTATTTTATGTGATAATCAACAGCTAGAACTCGACGCGCCTGCAACAAAGTACTTATCTTACCTAAAAAAAACCCACTGGGCTCAAAGTCAAAAATCACCAGTGACCGTAAAAGATCTGTTGATGCATACAGCAGGTTTACCTAGAGGTGCTTTTATTGGTTCTTCCCCAAGTGAAGAAGAAATAGCAGCAACCTTAAACAATAGAGACCTCATGTCACTTGGAAAACGTGACAGTAACCCGATTAAATATTCAAACTTGGGCTTTGTTTTATTAGGCCAAATTATTGAGCTGGTTACTCAGACGCCTTATACGCTTTTTGTTAAAAAAACCATCTTTTTGCCGCTAGATATGAAAAGTACAGGCTTCGGCGTACCTGAACCTGATTTGATATTTGCTAGGCCACATCAGCTGTCCTGCTTTACTAAGGCCAGTAAGTCACCGTTTACATGTGAACCAATGCCCTTAATTAGTACGCCGCCGTCATCGTCAGATATGCATTCTAATACGCGTGACATCATGCAGCTACTTCAATGCTTAATTACAGGTGGAAGATGCAATGGAACAAAGTTATTAACTGAAATCAGTCTCAATTTACTGTTTACTAGCCACAACTCTATTGACAATGGCATTTCTCGGGGTATGGGGTTACTGTTTGCTAGCTCAAAGCTGGGAAATTTAGTATTTGAAGCAGCTGAACACTTAGGCCATAGCTGTGTAATTTATATGGTGCCAGAAAAAGGCTTTGCATTGGTCGCTATAGTCAATAGAGCCTCAGCTGGAGATGAACTGTTTCACATAATAAATGAATTTGCCAGTCATTACTTAACACGAAATACAGACGTAAAGCTAAGTCACTCCCCTGCAGATAAAAACGCTTTAGTAGGTGAGTATTTCGATCACCAAGGTACCACATTAAAAATTGTACTAAAAGAAGGCGAGTTAAAAGCGGCTGTTGGCACTGACGTTTTGTCTCGAGTTATCGCTAAAGGTCAGCGAGGGTTAATTACAGAAAATGGTAGATTGGCAAAATACCCTTGGTCTATCCAAACGTCCGGTGGCACTACTTGGATTAACGCTGGGCCTCATCAGTTTTGCCAAAGTACACACACCGCCTTTGAGCGCCATTCTGGCAAAAACTATGACGCGTTAGTGGGTGTATATAGCAATAATCAAGTTGGTCGCATCGCTATCTATAGTCGAGGTGGTCAGTTATACGTCGCTTACTCCCCGTGGAAAGAAGCACTCCTGAAGAATGTTAAAGGAACTCTATTTAGACAAGTCGGAGGGCCTTTTCCCTCAGAGCTCGTAAAGTTCTCTACCACATTGCAGCAACTGACTCTATCTGATCATTCATTCTTAAAAACAACTGAGGTTTACTAGTGGCATACTACATTGAACTATTTATACATGGGTTAACTAACCTGTTTATTATAGTAATTTTGTTTTGGTTTTTTTTCTGGGATTGTGAACGACACAATGCCATACGACGTTATTTCATCCCTAAAGTGTACCGGCCATTCGCTTGGATAGGCTTAAATGTTGAGTGGACTATGTTTACACCAGACCCCCCCATGAGAGACATGTGGCCAATGGTAGTTTTCACCCACGAAGACGGTTCAAAATCGAACTGGGAACCAATCCCTTATAACGAACTAAAAATTTGGGAAAAACTAAAGTATAAAAAAGTTTTGAAGTTTTATTTTCAAGTCACTGCAAACAAGGCTGACAAACAAATAAAACGCGATTTTATTGAATATATACAACGCACTTACAAAAGCAGGGTCAAACGGACCAAAATAGAGCTTTTCCGCATCGTTCGCGACACACCTCCAATTGAAGCGCAGAGTGAAATTTTGGAGGCTAAAAAAGAGCTAATATTTACTTTTCATCCATACCTTGGTGAGGACTAAACATGCCTATTGAAACTTTACTTGAAGCGTGGAACAATTTTTTCTTTGCTCCAATCTCTGTTTATCCGATCGCGGTATTTCGCATTATTTTTGGCTGCGTGTTATTGACTGATGCCATATATTTGCAAAACCGAGCAGAGCTTTATTTGGGGCCAGCAGGCCTGACTGAATATAATAGATATGTTAAACGAGCAGGTGGCGTATCAATGTCTTTGTTCTTGTATTTACCGGGAACAATGAGGTCTGCACAGCTCATTATGGCTGTTCACCTCACTGCCATCATCATGTTGATTATAGGTTTTTTAACACCGCTGAGTGCCGTACTCGCATATATTACCACGCGTTCAATTGTAAGTCGTACCGATCATTTAACGAATGGAGGCGATGCAGTGGCAAAAGTGATGTGTTTCTTGCTTATTTTTACACCATGCGGAAATACGCTGTCACTCGATGCTCTGCTATTTAATCTACCCGAAAATTTAAATAACTCTCCTGCCGAGCAGGCTCCTTGGGCACAAAGATTGATGCAGATCCAGCTGTGTTTTATATACTTCAATACCATGTATTGGAAATTGAAAGGTAAAACTTGGCGAGAAGGTACAGCTATTTATTACGCTGTGTCCAATGATATGTATCGACTGTTTAAGTTTCCTAACTTTTTACTCAAGAAATCTTTGGTTCAGATAATGACCTGGGGAGTTCTTATCTTTGAGCTATTACTGGCACCTGGTCTATGGATCACAGAGTTGAGTCCTTGGTTTGTCGGCGGAGCGATGTTAATGCATTTGAGCTTTATGATTTTCCTGAATATCCACCTATTCAGTCTGTATATGATGTCTGTACTTATATTGTTTATTAGCCCCGCAGTCATAACATCTGCAATAAGCTTAATAACATGACTAAATTGAAAGCTTGGTCTCACAGGGAGTCACCTGAAGTGCCTAAATTTAAAGATTCTGGCTGCATAGTTTTTGTTGATGGGACCTGTGGTGCATGCTCTAAAGGCGCCCGCCTGATTGCCAAACTTGACAAAGATGAGGAGTTTCTGATTTGCCCAGTTGGTAGCCTACTTGGAAGTAGTGTTTTACGCCACTACGGACTATCTCCTGATAATCCTGAAAGTTGGTTATATCTAGAAAATGGTAAACCCTACTATTCAATGGAAGCGATTATCAAAGTGGGTGAGCGGCTTGGCGGGTTAGGGAGTTTATTGACAGTTTTGAGGATATTACCTATTTCGATGCAAAATAAACTTTACAGATGGATAGCCAAAAATCGCTATCGCATGATGGGAAGGACTGATATTTGCACAATCACAGACCCAGCCTTGCAGAAGAGGATAATCGAGTAGCTCAATTGCATCAACCTGCTTTCTTAGACTATGTTAATTAAGTTGGACGCTCCTCCCTTTGATCGGATTAATCTAAAGACAGAACTTCATTAGAGATATTGGAGTTTCTATTTGAACCTTAGCTATAAATTATATTATGCTAAGATTTTCTTAGTATCTAACCTATAATTGTACTAAGGATATTTCATAGGTTGGATCTTAAGAAAACTTGAAGTTGAACTCTGTTAATGATCAAATAGTTACGCCAATAAAAACATGACCAAAAACAGAGTTCACATGCAGATTAACCAAGTTTCAAATCAATTAAAAGCCCTTATCTCAGAAAAACACCTCATTGAGCTTGCAAAAACCTCCGGATTTCAAGTTCGACACCGTTGCCTGTCGATCGTTTCTCTGCTCAAAGCTGTGTTCAAAAGCTTATCTTGCCTGCAAGACGCTAACTTGTCAGATATCCATCAGAACCTGCGAACGCAGGCCAATTGCACGATAAGTTATAAACCTTTTCATAATCAAATTCGAAAACCTGCCTTGACTGAGCTAGTCCGTGAACTCGTTATTCAAGCGATGTCTAAATTGACTGTAAACACGCTGGATAAAACCTTTTTTACCCAGCGAGGAATATTGCGAGTGTTATTGCAAGATGGCTCTTCATTTGCTCTACATGATGAATTAGCTCCGGTTTTTGCTGGTCGCTTTACTGCGATAAGTCCTGCCGCAATTGAGTTACATCTTACTTATGACCTATTTAACGAACAGCCTTGTGAAATAGATATCCGTCCTGATGTTGAAACCGAGCGAGCCTTTTTACCGGGTAGTCACACACTTGGAGATACGTTATTACTTGCTGATGCAGGGTATTTTGATTTAGATTACTTTGAGCAAGTATCTCAAGATGGCGGCTACTTTTTGGTTAGAGCGAATAAAAACATCAACCCAACCGTCACATCTGCTTATTGCGCGGGCGTAGAGCTTAAAGAAAAGCATATTAAACTCAAAACATTGCTCAAAAAGTGTGCTAGTCAGCCACTTGAGTTAACAGTACGCTGGAAGAAAAATGGACCCGAGTACAGGCTTATTTATCTACCCGATGAAAAACGCCCTGTTTTCCTTGTTACTAATTTAAAAGAAACACAGTTTAACTTTGATGAGTTACTCGATATATACGCGACTCGTTGGCAAATCGAGTTACTTTTCAAAGAGCTAAAGTCATGGAATAACCTTAAGGGATTCATCACAAGAGACCCACACATTGCAGAATCGCTGGTTTGGCTGAGCATACTGCAAACACTTATCAAGCGGTTTATCTGCCATAGTGCAGCGACGATATTTAAGTGTGCGATCTCGACATTTAGAGCGAGTAAGTGCAGTTATCTTTGGCTGGATGATATTCTGGATTGCATAGAGCAAACACAGTGTAATCGTAAGGTACACCGTGTACTTAAGCTACTAGCGGTAAATTGTAAGCGGCAATCCATTGAAAAAAATAATGACATGTGCCGTTTTAAAATAGGAAGTCACACGATCTGTGTTCCTTAAGAACTAAGCTATGAGGGTGGATTAGCATAAATTTAATCCCCTAAGTTTTAAAAATCACTGAAGCGGTGCAGCCCTTTTCCATATTATTTGATATGTTAAATGTCCACTGGTATTTTTCACATATATCTTGAACAATTTTGAGGCCTATACCAAACCCTTCATAGCCGCGAGGTTGTTCATTTAGGCCTAATCCATCATCAATAACATCTATTCTTTGTTCAGAAATAAATAAATTTACACTACCTTCAATACTGCAATTAATAGCATTTTTTAATAAGTTACATACTACTGCTGAAAATAGTAATGGGTGCGCATGTAATGAAAATTCATTCTGTATGTCATAATGGAAATTTACTTGATTTGCTTTGATAGTAGGGGAAAAGTTCTTAACTATTTTGTCGATAAACGTGTCTGATATTGAAACGTTACTGGTATTTGAAACTTCGTCTCTAGCAAGTAATAGGAAAATATGAGTTAACTGCTCCATTTCTATTACAGCATCATCTATTCTAGTTAATTGCTTTGTAGTCTTATCATTATTTGCTCGTCTTAAAACACTTACACCGCCTCGAATCACCGTCATAGGAGTACGTAGTTCATGACTAATATACCTAGTAAAAGTTTGCTCCCTAATAAATGCAGAATATATTCGCTTACGATAGCTATTAATGCTAGCAAGCATCATTTCTAACTCAAAAGATAATTTTCCATTAACAGATAAAGGTTTACTAACTTCATGTGAATCATATTCAAGCATTTCAGCTAACTCTGAAAACGGAGAGCTTATCCGCTTTGCCATTTTAATAATAAAAAATGCAGAGCCAATGAATAAAATCACACCTGAAGAAAGTATCATAATTTGGAAAATTGCAAAGTATGTATCGTCCCACTCTATTTGGTCGACATCCTCAATGGCATAAGCAGTAATTTCATCATTATTAATTTTTATTTTTTGCGCAAATACAGTGAATTCACTGTCGTCATCAAAATGAATACTTTGGATACCCAGCCAGTCGACGTTAATTTTATCTTTAATTTTTTTTGGTAAAATTTCATACGTATTATAGATTGTTAATATCGGATCTATTTTTATTTTTATTTTTGTATTTTCGCTTTTTTGAAAAAGTTTTAGGTGATAGGGAGCTTTTAGTGCCAAACGCTGTTCACTGGCTTGATTTTCAGTGTACAACACCGTGTAATAAAATAAGCATCCATAAAAGGCTAATAATATCAAAGCGCCCAATAGATATACTTTTATAATTATTTGACTAATTGGTTTACTTTTAAACATTACACTCACTCAATCTGTATCCTGTTTTAGGTATAGTTTCTATAACATCTTTGTCATAAGGCTTATCGATTTTGAGTCTCAATTGGTATATGTGTTTTCTAAGTATGTCTTTATCAGGTAGCTCATCTCCCCAAATACTATCCTCTATCTCTTGCCTAGAAACTACATTGGGTGCTTTAGTTATTAAAAGCTTCATAATTTTGAAACAAGTTGGGGTCAGTTTGATTTCACTCCCTTCTCTCCAGACCTGACAAGTTTTGAGATTAATTGTAACAGGACCGAAAATAACTGTTTTTGCAAAGCCATTTCCTGAACTCCTTCGAACAGCATTTATTATTCTAGCTTCCAAAAGTTCTAAATTAAAAGGTTTGACTATATAGTCATCAGCTCCTATTTTGAGCCCTTGTAACATGTCACTATCGGTATCTCTGGCCGTAAGCATTATGATAGGAGTATCATATCCTTCCGCTCTAAGCCGATGACATACTGTTATACCATCAATACCGGGAAGCATTATATCTAAAATAATACAGTCAAAGTTGTTTGACTGAGCTAATGCAAGACCTAACGTGCCTGTCGCTGCAAAGTCTAATTCAAACTCTGAACCTTCAAAGTAATCAAATATAACTTCGGCAACAGTATGACAATCTTCAATCAGTAGAATTTTCAATAGACACCTTATTTTCAAATTTATCGTTGCATACTAATAGGTAACGTACAGTGGATTTTTCTTCAACAACACAATGAGCGTCAAATAAATCTTTAAAAATAATAAACTCGTCCTGCTTTATAGCAATATATATTTTTCCACTACTGTTAACTAAGTCTCGTAAATATGCTTTTTCATTTATTTGTTTAGCTCTACCATTTGAATAAAACTGTCCACTAAATGGGCGTTTATTCCAATAATACAAAGGGGCTTCTTTAAACGATTTTTGATGTAATTCGAGTAGCTTATGTTCGCTTTTGTGCTCCCATGCACCCTTTAGCAGTGCACTTAACATAGCTATTAAGGTTAAAACCGTAAATAAAGCCAAGTAATTGCATAGCTTAGTAAATTTTATGTTTAAGGCTATCAGTATAGCTAATGCACTAAAACCAGGTAGCACATAGATTGGCAACACATTACCAGCTAAAGTAAATAGTAATAGTGGCGAAATCACCCAACAAATAAGGTACTTATTTATATTTGGCTGGTCGGGTTCTTTTCTAAGTGCTTTTTTAATATTTTCTTTTTTGAATAGTAGTCCTAAAGCTAAAAATGACCAAGGGCTTGCGCACAGTAACCAATAAAACCAAATTGTACCTCTAGGTTTAACGTGCGCTGTGCCATAAAGATCGCCTTCCCATCCAGATACAAGGAATCGCTGAATATGTTCACCAACTATAAAATATTCTAAAAAGCCCGGAGTACGTATTTCGGCTAGAATGTACCAAGGTAAAGTTAGACCTAAAAAAACGAACATCCCACTTACCCAAGGCAAGCGTCTTATAGCTACTTTAAAGCAGCCTTGCCAAGCGCTCCAAACAACGAGTGAAATCCCTATAAGCACGACAGCAACAGGTCCTTTAATTAGCATACCGAGCGCTAAAGAGACAAAAAATAAATAGCCATAAAGTTGGTTTTTTTGAGCATAGCATTGCCAATAGCTAAACATTGCAAGGGTATAAGCAAGAAGCAAAGCACTATCCGTCATAACCATGCCAATAGCAACGATAAACCCTAAGCTAGAAACTAGCACCAATATAGATAAAACACTTTTACTTAAATTCGTCAGGGATAATGTGAATCGAAAGACCAAGTAACAGGTTAATAAACCACACAATAAGTGAGGTAAACGAGCAGTAAACTCATTTATACCTAAAAAATTAAAACTAATGGCACTCAGCCAGGTTTGAATTGGAGGTTTCCCCCAAAATGGCACGTCGTAATCAAACTGAGGGGTAACCCAGTTACGAGTTTCTACCATGATACGAGCCATTTCCCCATACCTAGCCTCAGTTGTATCGTAGAGAGGGAAAAGTCCTAGTGAGACAAGCCTTATAGCGATCAAGGAAATAATAATTGCTAAAGCCCAATATACTGTAGAATTTATTTTATCAGCCATGTTTTTTCACCATGCCGTTCTGACTCTTTTGGCTTTGTTTATCCATTATTAAATATATAGGACGCCCTTTGGTCTCAGCATAAATACGTCCAATATATTCACCTAAGACGCCTATAGCTATCAGTTGAACTCCCCCTAAGAATAACTGGGTCAACATTATCGAAGGGTAACCCGCAACGGTTTCTCCAAAGAATAGAGTCTTGGCAACAACCCATAAGCCATAAAAAAATGCGGATGTAGATATTAAAGTGCCGACCCAGGTCGATATTTGTAAAGGCTTTACACTAAAAGCTGTAATGCCAGATAGGCCTAACTTTACCAGCTGAAAGAAAGACCACTTTGTCTCTCCTGCAACGCGTTCAGGACGCTCAAAACTAATTGTTGTTTGCTTATATCCTGGCCATGAAAGAATTCCTTTCATATAGCGGCTTCTTTCTGATAATTTCTTTATATCATCAACAACTCTTCTACTTAATAGCCTAAAATCACCTACGTCCTTTTGTAATGGAACCTCAGATAAATGGTCAAGTAACCTGTAATAAATGTGAGCGCTCCAACGTTTTAAGCGTGACTCACCTAAGCGGGATGACCGTTTCATATTTACAACATCAAAACCTTGTTTCCATGCATTTAGCATTTTAGGAATAAGTTCAGGTGGATCTTGTAAATCAGCATCCAATAAAATAATAGCTTCACCTCTAGCATTATCTATACCAGCGGTCATCGCGGCTTCTTTACCAAAGTTACGACTTAAGTTAATGCATTCAATATCGGCATAATGATTGGTTAAATTTGACATTGCATTCCAGCTATCGTCAGTACTTCCATCATTAATATAAATGACTTCCACATGCTCGTTTAATAACAAGCTTAGAGCTTTCGATAGGTGGTGATTAAAGATAGGCAGCATTTCTTGCTCGTTATAAACAGGCACTATGATGCTCAGCGTTATATCTTCATTAACAGACTTAGGGTGTTCGACCAGTTTCATTAAGCTCTCCAATAATTTTACAAAGCAAGCTTAAAACAACCTGAGTCTATAAAAAGTCAATGCATCAAGACAATTTATAGACATCTTCTAATTAATAATGGCTCTACGATTAATTATTTAATGCTTAATAATGCAGCAACTAAAAAAATTTTGTTTTGTAGGAGGTGCAGGGTTCATTGTTGATAGTTTTATTTTTTTTATTTTAGTAAATCATATCGATTCAATTATAACCGCACGCGCAATAGCATTTTGGCTAGCAGCTAGCACAACATGGTTAGGTAATAGAGTTTACACCTTCAATAACCAGGCTTATGAAAGCGCTGTAAAACAATGGAGTAAGCACATGTTCGCAGCTCATTTATCTGGCGTAATCAATTTAATAGTTTTTTGGATAGCCAAAGAGCTTTTCTTAATTCACTTCGCTTTTTGCTTAGGAATTATGGCCGGTTTGGTAAGTAACTACCTTTTAGCTAATAGGTTTGTATTTACTAAAAATTCTAACGAAAGAAAAAACAACTTCCTTCTCAATAAAATTAGGGACTAGAAATGCAAGTCAATAAAGTGAAAATAATCACTGTTCTTATTACTTTTAGCGTAGCAATTTGTGCATTAATTATTTTGGCAACACCTCCAAAACTGCCTTTATCATCCAGTAATAACAAAGCTTTAGTAGTCAATATATTAAAGGCTAAACCTCAAGAATTTACACCCAGTTATCAAGCTTATGGCCGAATAGAAACACCAAATATTCTAACTTTATTTGCACAAGTCGAAGGTGAAATTTTATTCCTTAATAATAATTTTGAAGTTGGTAGTCGAGTAAATAGGAGTGAAACTATTTATCATATTGATGATGAGGACTATAAAAACCAGCTACAAGCTCGATTGGGAGAGCTTAAAGTAGCAGAAGCTAACTTAAAGCTTGAGCTCGGTGAGCAACGCTTTTCGAAAAGTGAATACAAAAGGGTTAGACCTAAAAAAGACAGCCCTAATTTAAAACTACAAGAATCATTAATGTTGCGAAAGCCTCAATTAGAAATAGCTAAAGCTAATATTTTAATTGCAACAAGCAACCTAGAACTCGCAAAAAAAAATTTAGAACGTTGTAAATTTCAATCTAAAGAAAACTACGTCGTTTTAGAAAAGAGCGCTTACCAAGGCGACTTTGTTAAAAAGGGAGATAAGATTGGTACTTTTGCTCAACTCTCTGAGCTTAGGGTAAGCTTATCAATACCTCACGATGTTGCTTCAGTATTGTCTATTGGTCAGCGGTTTAAGGTTTATCGAGACGATAATACATTTTTTAATGCCCATATATCTCAAATACCTCCAACACAAGCGCTAACTAGCCAACTACAAAGTGTTTATCTAACTGTAGATAATGACAGTGGAACGCTGATGATAAATGAATTTGTGGCCGCAGAGCTAACTTTACCTACTTTTAAAAATGTACTTAAAGTTCCTTTATCTTCTATTGATGGCGACAAGATTTGGCTCGTCGATAAGAACAATCAATTGTTTTCGAAAAGGGTTAACGTAATTTGGAAAAATAAAGAGAGTATCATAATCAAAAATATTCTAGAGGAAGGGATGTCTATAGTAAAAAACAAAGTGTCTGGTGCTAAAAATGGATTGAAAGCTGATATTAGCAACGGAGAGCTGTAATGAAAAATAGTAAAGCGGAGTTTTTCAAGTTAGTTGTCGCCTCAAGTTAAATTTTATGCCACCCGCATTTCTTCTTTTTTCTCAGGATTCAAATTTACTTCGTTTATCATTGACCAATCTCGTGACTTTCCTGACCAACGACTTGGGTTATTCAATTTAGCTGCGTCGTTTACCTGCTGACGCTTG
>NZ_JACJEW010000086.1:0-12179 GCF_014164315.1 Pseudoalteromonas sp. SG44-1 | reverse complement strand
ATGCGATGGAAGGCATGGTTAAGACGTTTTAATGGCATTGGTACAGACTACATTGAGAATTATTTAAGCTGGTTTAGGTTTATGGAAGATAACACTGAGTATTCAGATCAAACATGGATAAAAGAAGCATTATGATATGAATTTTTTATACCCACACTCAACTACAACACAGCCTTATATATACAGCAACGACTGGAGCAGATCATGGCTTCTGTATTTTTAGAATCCATCCGTGACTTTATGACAACGCGTCGTTATGCCAAGCGCACTATAGACACTTATCAATATTGGATAAAATTTTATATTTTATACCATGCTAAAAAACATCCAGCGCAATTGGCAGAGTCGGAGGTTGAGCAATTCTTATCTTATTTAAGTAATCAGCGTAATGTTGCAATGAAAACTCAGGCAACGGCTTTAAATGCTTTAGTATTTTTATACCGTCATATTATTCAGCGGCCGTTATCACTTGAGATGAATTTTAATAAATCACTCGTGCCACCTAAATTACCTGTAGTACTGACCCGTGAAGAAATGCAGCGTTTATTATTGGCAATGGATCCAAAGTATAAACTTATCGCTCAGTTACTTTACGGTAGTGGTCTACGTTTAATGGAAGCTGTAAGGCTACGGGTAAAAGATGTCGATTATGACTATGTCTCATTAATGATTTGGCAGGGCAAAGGCAATAAAAACCGCAGAGTAACATTAGCACCCGAACTACTGCCGTTGTTGCGCAGCCAAAGTCACTTGGTAAATGACTACTGGCAACGAGACAAACAAGCAACAGACTATGCCGGTGTCTGGCTTGCGAATGCACTAGCTAGAAAATACCCAGCGGCTCCTTATGAAATGAGCTGGCAATATTTGTTTCCTTCTGCCCAGTTAAGCATGGACCCAGAAAGTAAAAAGCTGCGACGCCACCATATTGATGAAACAACGGTTCGTAAAGCAATTAAGCAGGCAGCAAAGCTGGCAAAAATTCAAAAAAATGTTACCTGCCATACACTACGGCACTCGTTCGCTACCCACTTACTTGAATCCGGTGCAGATATACGCACCGTGCAAGAACAACTCGGCCATAGCGATGTTCGCACCACGCAAATTTATACGCATGTACTTAAAAGTGGTGCCAGTGGCGTAAAAAGCCCGTTGTCGCAGCTACTTTAGGTTCTTATTATCTATTGGAATATCGCGTTTGGGGAATACAAAAAACCCGATAATAATCTTATGTGGAATTGCTGCTGTTAGAAGGGTAAAAAAATAGACCGCAGAGCACTCCCTGATGGTTTAGCTAGGGATATATATCAGCTGCCTGATCAGTCTCACGAGCGAGTCACTCAACAGGACAATGCTTATTTGTAAGCTCCTTGCTTTATATGAATTTTTCTAAAACGCGGCGTCTCTTAACCCTTAATCTTTTTGTGAATCATTGTCTTAACTTTCTAATTTAAATTTTTACGCACACAAAAACGGCATTGCCAGAGCTTTCACCCCATGGGGTTATTTTTTCGTAGTCATGTTCAAACACATGTATTTCAAAATAAGGTTTTAGGGCTTCTTTTAACTGGGCAAAACTAACAGCGACCATTGGGTGCTCGTCGTGCCATACAAATGTTTCGTCTGCTGTTGCTTTATTTATACTGAGCTTTAATGACTGTTTTTCGCCACTGCCACTGTAATTCCAACCAGAGCGGAATGTGAATAGGCTGCCCGCGTTTTCAGCAGTATGCTCTACAAATGAATCGTTATCGATGTGATTTTTATCAACAACGTTAAAGCAAAATATACCACCGGCTTTTAGTGCATGGTGTACGCTTGTAATACAGTCTGTTAATTTATTAATGCCGTCGCAGTAGTGGATTGAATACAAGAAGCAGGTAATTAAATCCACTTGCTCAGGGATCACAAACTCACTCATATTCTGCAATGAAAATTGCGCTTCTGGGCAACGAATAGTTGCTCTATCTAGCATGGGTTGATTTATATCAAGCCCACTACTTTGATAACCGTAATCAATAAAATGACGAACATGTGGGCCCGTGCCGCATGCTAAATCAAGATGCGTATTTCCCTTATTACCAAAGATTTGCTGTAGCCTGTGAATAAAATAGCTTTGGGCTTGATAATCTATATCTGCGCACATTAAGTCATAGTAATCAGAAAGGTCTGTGTATAGAGCGTTCGCGGACATATCAGCCTAGTGGTTTGGAGTAGAGTATTTTAAGTCGCGCATAATAAACTAATTATCACCATTAACGAAGCAGATATGAAAGTAAGAGGTTTGTTGGGTTTTTTTTTACTCAACCCAACGTTCAATTTAAATGGCAAACTACTTAAAGCTAACCACTGGCAACTTTACTTTAGTTTATCCCTAAATACTTATGTACTTGCACTGATAAGCGCCAGTTTTTTTCAATACAGGTTTCAATTGCCAACTTAGTTGCAGAGACTTTTTGGCTAATTGGTTGCAGGTAAACAAGCTTGGGGGTAACGCCTGTTTTTGCAAATAACTCTTCAAGCTCTACAACGTGTTTTTGCATCGCGATTGGGTGTTTTATTTCATCGGCGCGTTGCATGGCTGAAGTAAGTACGTCGTAGCCGCCACGCATATTAATTTTCGGTGATACCGTCACCCATGTTTGTGCTGGGGCTAAAATCTCAAAAGTGCCGCTGGTTTCTATTTGTGTGCTGTAGCCGTTAGCATGAAGTAATTCGCACACCGGGTTTAAGTCGTACATGCATGGCTCACCGCCGGTGATCACTACATGCTTGGCACGATAAGCACGATCGACAAACAAGTTAAATATTTGCTCAGCTGATGCGTCCGCCCAGTGATCTGAATCAGCCTTTTTCTCAACCGTGTCGTCCAGTGATACTTTATACACATTATCAACTTCCCACGTTTGCTTAGTGTCACACCAAGCGCAACCTACGGGGCAGCCTTGTAAACGTAAAAATATTGAAGGCGTGCCGGTAAAGCTCGCTTCGCCTTGAATGGTTTCAAATATTTCATTAATTTTGTACAAAAGAGTCTCACTCACTACTTGGCATTAATTACGAGCATAAACATAGTTTAAAAAATCAAAAAACACGGTCGAAAATTGTTATTTATGCCCCAGCCGTGTAGTATATCGCGCCCTGATATAAACCTCTATTAAAACTAAGAGCAAAACAGTTATGACGCAAAAAGTAGTTGTGATTTACTCCGGCGGTATGGATTCATTTACCGTATTAAATAAAGCCCTGCAGCAAGGCCGCGAGGTATATGCCCTGTCATTTGACTATGGTCAGCGTCATGTAAAAGAGCTTAAAGTTGCAGCCAGTGTTTGTGAAAAGCTTGGCGTACCGCATAAGATAGTTGATATTTCTGCGATCAATCAGTTAATTGGTGGCTCATCGTTAACTGATGATATTGATGTCCCAGAAGGCCACTACGAAGCCGAAAACATGAAAAGCACCATAGTGCCTAATCGCAACATGATTTTGCTGTCACTGGCTGTGGGTTACGCTGTATCACTCAAAGCAAGCCAAGTGTATTACGGTGCTCACTCTGGGGATCATGCTATTTACCCAGATTGCCGTCCTGAATTTGTGCAAAAGATGGATGATTTATGTCGTATTGCTAATTACGACGCGGTGGAAATTTTCAGTCCGTATTTAAATGACACCAAAATTGATATTCTTACTGATGGTTTAAAAATGGGCTTGGACTACAGCCAAACGTGGACTTGCTATAATGGCCGTGAAAAAGCCTGTGGTAAATGTGGTGCCTGCCAAGAGCGCTTAGAGGCATTTAGCCTTAATAACATTACCGATCCAATCGAGTACGAATAACCCACATTAAAAAAGGCTATCATCGCGATAGCCTTTTTATTATTAACTGAGATAAGTTTACAGCCAACGTTTTACCCGAGACTTGTAATCGCTGTACCCTTGACCAAATATTTTTAATAGAGCCCGCTCCTCTGGAATAATTTGAAACCAAGTTAAGTAACAAATAAAGCCCAGCACACACAATAACGCCCACAGTGATGTTAACCACACTCCCCAACCTGCCAGTATAAAAGCAAAACCAACATACATTGGATTACGTGAAATTTTGTACACACCCGTGGTAACCAGTGCTGACGCTTGATCTGGTTTACTTGGGTTTACAGTGGTTTTTGCTAAGCGAAAACTAACCACCCCAGCAATACAAAAAATACAGCCTGTGGTGAGTAAAATAACCGCAACATAAAAAATAAATGTGGTGAAGTCAATCACACTGTAGTGGGCAATTACCGCCATCAGCACAGTAAAAAAAAGCACTATAATAATCGGAGGAATTTTATTATTTAGCATAGTAACTCACTGTCGTTGTTAAAATTAGTTAATGCTGCAATTAAACACTCATCACACTGTATCACTGATGAATATACCGCAGAGGGTCATGTTGATACAAATAAAGTTACAATTGTCAGCTTCATCATTTGCGCATTCTGGTTATACTTTACACACTATATAAAATAATAAGGAATACACCATGTCAGGAACTACTATGGTAGTCATGATCGTATTTATCTCTGTTGGGTTTGGGGTAATGTACGATATGTATAAAAAACATTTAGAGTTTAAACACCGTACACTCACCGATAACAAAGAGTCGAATAATCAAATTGCTGCTGTTACTACTGAAATGCTTGCGTTAAAAGAGCGTGTACAAACATTAGAAGCTATCGTGACTGATCCTAGTTACAGCGTAAAACAAGAAATCAATAAACTGTAAATTTGCCGCGTTTAAAGCGCTTGCAAGTAATCTGGATATAAATGCGCGTTTTCTGGCTGCTCAATTCCATGAGCGGCTAAAAAACCACAGATCACTTGCCCGCACCCTTGTGGAGCACGAGAGCTGTCAATTTCAAAATTTAATTGATCGGCATGTTGTTTGCCAAGCTCGCATAATTGCAACGCATGCTGCGAACGCAACACAATACTCAATGCCCCGATTTGCTCTACATTAACGTTTTTACTAAAGCGCGCAAAACCTGCATATTTAAATTGCTCATTCACATAATCATTACTGATCGCTACCAACGCGGTCATCAAGCCATGCAAAAAAGCATTTGCAGATGTATCTGCGGCTAAAAAAATCACTGTTTTTGCGTTAAATTCGCTTAACTGACAGTCAGTACAATTGAGTCGCAGAGTGTAAAGTATGTGCTCATCGGCAATTTTTTGTTGTGCAATTAAAGTCAGTGCGGCTCCAGCAAATAAACATCTAGCAAGTAACTTTATGACACTTTGCGGTTGATGATCAGCAGCCATGGTTAATTGCGGGTTTTGTGCTAATAAAGGTAAATCATGATGGTTATTAAACGGCGTGCTGCTGCCCTGCTCACTATTGAGTTGAAATAGTTCTCTTACTTCGTGTTCACGGGCTATTTTTAACGCTAAAAAAGCGGTTTGGATCAATTCCGAGGTAGGTAAGTTTTCTTCCACAAACCAGCGCCGGCCAAATAATAACTTTTTTGCCTTGGTGCTGCGATAATTATCTGGACTAAGAATGGCCACTTGTAAATAAATTTGCTCATTCTGTTTTGCGGCGAGCACCCGAAAGTGAGTTGAAAACTCAATTTTATCAAGGGTTTCGTTCACGCTTTCGAGGGTATGTTGATAACGTAAAAAATGTTGCGGCACTACCCAGCTCGCGTTACTCAATTGCACGATGGGTGCATAAGCAATTGGCTGCTCACAATTATATAGCAGCTCATTATGAGTATATTTGACTGATGTAAAGTGGTTATTTTTATCTGACATAACTAAACCAAGTAAACTCGCTAACACAAAGCGCTGAAGATGAGTTATTTACGCTGTAACGCTAGTCGATAGATCACAGTGCTGCGTTTAATTTAGCGATATTTTTTGATAATCATCGAGCACATGTTGAAAATATGTACGGTCTTTGTTCAACATCCGAGTATAGTGCGCAACTAATTGTTGCAGATACAATTCGTGCATTTGCTCAGCATTGTCCCACATCTGACTACCAGTAACACTCAACGCAGTATTACTGGTAAAACTTAGCTGTATCACTTCGTAAAAACGGTTGTTTTCTTGCACCAGTTGTTCTTTGATAAGTCCTAAACCTAACGCCTGTAAACCTTGTCGTAAGGTATAGGTATGATGCACCGGACAAACAATAAAACTGAGTTGTTCACGAAGCTTTTCAGGGCAATTAGCAACCATTTTTTGTACTAGCCTCAGCAGTAATTCTCCACCGACTCCGGCGATAATGATCAGCTGTTTGGCTGATGGCTGCAGCTCAATTGTAGCTACATCCTGACATAATACTTGCCATTGGCAAGCTGCTTGCTGATCACTAAAACGCGTAAGCGTGTGTTCAAGCTCGTCCATTAACGTAGGCACTATATCAACAAAGTTTATTTGCTTGGCGGCTGCCCGCTTTAAAAGCGCCATACCAAGCAAACCGTGGTCACAACAACAGTCCCAAATTACATCATACGGCGCGCAGATCAACGAATCGATTGCACTGAGGCGGCTACTTAGTTTCATTTAAAGCTAAACTTGAGCCGTTTTATAGATCAATGCTTTTAAGCTACGGTCGCTATCAACATCAACAAAACCATGGGTCGGCGCTAGGCGCTCTACAAATTCAATCGCACCTTGAGTGTGTTCGTCTATCAGCGCTTTAAATGACGCTTCACTTAGCTCTGGACTGTTAGCACATAACAGCAATTGAGTATGCTCATTGAGCAGTTCAGGTAAGCGGCGCAGCACTTTTTGATAATCTTTAGTTAAAATGAAACTGCCTTTTTGAAAGCTTGGCGGATCAACAATAATTAAATCAAAAGGGCCAGCCTTTTTAAGTTTACCAAACGACTTTAATATATCGTGCGGTAAAAAGCTCACACTGCGGTCAAAGCCATTAAGTTGATGATTTTGCTTACCGGTGCGCAGTACCCCTTTATTCATATCCATGTTGATCACACTATCGGCACCGCCACGCATTGCAGCAACCGAAAACCCACAGGTATATGAAAATAAATTCAATACCTTAGCGTGTTTACTATGGACTTGCACAAACTCCCGACCACGGCGCATATCAGGGAATATACCGGTATTTTGACGGCTCATTAAATCCACTAAAAACTCACTGTCACCTTCTTTAACACTATGCGGGCTCGGTAGTTGACCAAATAACAGTTTATTTTCAGTTTGTTGTCCGGCGCGTTGTTGAAATACCAACGAGGTGATTAATTCTTTAGCGTGTTGTTGTGCCCATTGCCAAAGCTGCTCACTTAATTGCATTAGCGTTTGTGCGTCAACTTCGTCGTAAGACACTAAAAATAAACACGGAGGGTAAAAGTCGATATTTAGATGACTCAAATGCTCGGTAGTGTGACCGCGGCCATGAAACACACGACAAAGTTCATTGTCTGCTAAGGGCGCACTTTCAAGTGCTGTAATAAGGGGCGTAAAATTATGCATTTTTAATTAACTGTTGTTGTAATTCATGGATTTCATCACGAACGGATGCGGCTTTTTCAAATTCTAAATCACTAGCGTATGCATGCATTTTGGTTTCGAGTTGCTTAATTTGCACTGCGATCTCTTTTGCACTGAGCACTTGCTTACTTTGTTTTCGGATCAGCTGTAAATTATCTTGTGGGCCGGCTCGCTCACCAACATCCATAATGTCAGTAATTTTCTTCAATAAGGCTTGTGGTTCAAGGCCATGCTTAATATTGTAAGCGTGTTGAATATCGCGGCGACGCTGAGTCTCATCAATAGCTTTGGCCATTGATTTAGTGACTCGATCACCGTATAAAATTGCCCGACCATTTAAGTGACGAGCCGCACGACCAATGGTTTGAATTAATGCGCGAGCTGAACGTAAAAAGCCCTCTTTATCAGCATCGAGTATTGCAACTAGCGATACTTCTGGCATATCTAAACCTTCACGCAGTAAGTTAATACCCACTAACACATCAAACACCCCAGCGCGAAAATCACGAATAATTTCGACCCGTTCAACGGTATCGATATCCGAATGCAAGTAACGCACTTTTACATCATGTTCAGATAAGTAATCCGTTAAATCTTCAGCCATGCGCTTAGTAAGTGTGGTTACTAGCACGCGTTCATCAATTGCTACGCGTTTATATATCTCTGACAATAAGTCATCAACTTGAGTTGCCACTGGGCGTACTTCAATTTGTGGATCGAGTAATCCTGTGGGGCGAATAACCTGCTCGGCAATATCATCTCCACAACGTTCAAGTTCAAAATCACCCGGGGTTGCTGATACATAAATTGTTTGCGGTGCTATGGCTTCAAATTCTTCAAAGCGCAGTGGCCGGTTATCCATCGCCGACGGCATACGAAAACCGTATTCCACGAGATTTTCTTTACGGCTACGATCGCCTTTATACATAGCGCCGATTTGCGATACCGTAACGTGAGATTCGTCAATAATCATTAACGCATCTTCAGGAAGATAATCAAGCAAGGTTGGCGGTGGATCGCCCGGCGTGCGACCAGATAAATATCGGCTGTAGTTTTCGATGCCAGAGCAATAACCAAGCTCGGTCATCATTTCAATATCGTATTGTGTACGTTGTGCCACGCGTTGCTCTTCGACCAGTTTATTAGCACTGAGTAACTGCGCACGACGGTCTTTTAATTCAGCTTTAATATGCTCAACCGCATCAAGAATTTTATCTCTGGGTGTCACATAGTGCGTTTTAGGATAGATAGTTGCGCGGACTATGTGTTTTTCAACCGCGCCGGTAAGCGGGTCAAAAATACTTAGCCGTTCTATTTCGTCATCAAACATTTCTACACGCACTGCAAAAGTGTCTGACTCAGCAGGGAATATATCCACAACTTCACCGCGAACCCGATACGTACCGCGGCTAAAATCAATATCATTTCGCGTATATTGAATTTCAGCTAGTCGGCGCAGCATATCGCGTTGATCAACTTTTTCGCCCACTTTTAACAACAGCATCATCTTCATGTATGATTTTGGATCGCCCAAACCATATATGGCTGATACTGATGCCACTATAATTGTATCCCTACGCTCTAATAGCGCTTTGGTAGCACTTAGGCGCATCTGCTCTATGTGTTCGTTTATCGAGGCATCTTTTTCAATAAAGGTATCGCTTGCAACAACATACGCTTCTGGCTGATAGTAATCATAATACGAAACAAAATATTCAACCGCGTTGTGCGGAAAAAACTCTTTCATTTCGCCATATAACTGCGCTGCTAAGGTTTTATTATGCGCCATAATGATCGTTGGGCGATTCAAATCATTGATAATATTAGCCATGGTAAATGTTTTACCAGTACCTGTTGCCCCTAATAATGTTTGATGAGCAAGTCCGGCTTCTAACCCTTCACATAACTGCGCAATCGCGGTGGGTTGATCCCCCGCAGGTTTAAATTTAGATACCAGTTGAAAATGGTCGCTCATGCTTGGCACTCCTGTACAGCTTGGTTACTGATCATATTCAGCTCTTTGATAAACCATTTATAAGCTATTATTGCAGTAAATAAATTACCCAGCGCTGCGCCGATCAGCAAGCCTGGTAAACCGGCATATAAATTACCGACATAAGCAAATGGAATATAAAAAATAAATAATCGGATCACACTTAGAATTAATGCATTCATTGGTTTGTGTAAGGCATTGAACGATGAATTAGACAAAATAATTATCCCTTGCAAACCGTAACTTAACGGCAAGGTAAAAATAAATAATTTGATCACATCGATAACCATCTGCTCTTTACCAAACAACTCACTGATCACTCCTGAAAATGCAATGAGCAGTAAATAAATAATAAACTGCCAAATCATCACAAATTTTAATGTTGTGGTGTACGCCTCTTTAACACGGTTAAGTTTACCAGCACCAAAGTTTTGACTAATAAACGGCGGTAACGTCATCGATAAAGCTAACACTACCAAACTGGCAATTGATTCAATACGACTGCCTACGCCAAAAGCAGCAACAGCCTCAGGTCCATGATGAGCAACCATGGCAATCATCACCGCCATTGCAACTGGTGTTAACATATTTGCACCTGCTGCTGGCAAACCAATTTTAAGAATTTTTCGAATAGAGCTTAATGGGGTTTGGTTATTTGCATTTAGGCTCAGCAAGCCTTTTTTTACTGCTAGCAAATATAAAATAATGACAACGGCTACCGACCATGCGATGACGCTGGCAATCGCAGCGCCTTTAATGCCAAATGCAGGAATTGGCCCAAAGCCAAAAATCAATACTGGGTCGAGTACGGCATTGATAAGCCCCGCTCCACCCATCACTATGCTAGGTGTTTTGGTGTCACCGCTGGCACGTAACACTGAGTTACCAACCATAGGGGTAATTAGAAATACACTGCCTAAAAACCACACACTCATATACTCATGGATCAGCGGCAACACTTGCTCCCCTGCTCCCAGCAATTTAAATATCGGGGAAATAAACAGATAACCAAATAGCGATAAACATACCACCATCACCACTGCAATTAATAATGCGATGCTGGCATCAAAGCGTGCTTCTTCAATATTATTACTACCCAATGCCTTGGCAATAACCGCTGACGTACCGATACCCAAACCAATAGCTAGGCTGATCACGGTAAAGGTTACCGGAAAAGTAAAACTGACAGCAGCTAATGGCTCAGTTCCCAATAAGCTAATAAAAAATGTATCGACAATATTGAACATCATTAACGTGATCATGCCGAAAATCATCGGCACAGTCATTTTCTTCAAGGTCGGTACTATTGGATCGTTTAATAAATCGGGAGCTGAGTTGCTCTGCAAAGTTGCGCGCATGGGAATAAATAAACCTCTTTTATTAAGCGTGGTATTTTAAAGCATCAGGGCTTTTCAAGCCACGCATTTATCAAGTGATTATAAATTGATTACAAAAACGCCTAAAAAACCATAGAAAAGTGTTCTTTTTACGTGTTTAGCGACGATTTCACTTCGAACCTCTACTAAAAACAATAAAAATACATTTTTATAACCTTTATCACAAAAACATCGCGACTGGTGCTGCATTTTTACACAAAAATTGCGCTAATCGAATCGTTACGAATAAATTTACTCATCAACGAAGCTCTTTTCAGCTTATTTTTTCAAGTCATTGTTTTAAAATGAGATAAAAAAACTGTTTTAAATGCTTGATATCCTCACAGTGCCCTAAAAATATGGCTCTGCCAACGTTCTTAAAGTTTCATAAACAGAGTTATCCACAGAAACCGTGGATAACTCTTGCAAAGCCACGTTAATAAAGGCGTGCAAAGGGACGGCTTAAACACGCTAACGGCAATGTTGGCAAATACTAACTTTAGACAATTTGAGTTAAATAGCTCATAAAACATACTTAACCCCTGTACCAATGACCTGTCACATTTATTTAAACGCCCATTCAATATGAAAAAATAAATATAACTAAATGAAATAAAACAATATATATATATTTCCTTGCTATTCTCATGGGTATTAAGTCGCTAAACTAAGGGTTCAGATCTGTATGTCATTTTTTTCTCGGCATTTTTCGTTAACGACTAATTAAATGCATAAGTAAATTTAATTATTGCGAATTTGCGCTTTTATTAGCTAACGTTAAAAAAGTACATTTCATAAATTTATTCGTACAAAACTAGATAAATGATCACTTTTATAATTTGTCTGGCGGTTAACTTGTTTGTTTTTTAGTCGTTGAAAACCGAGATTTTATCACGCGTCTCGATTTACACGGCTTAAATGAAGAGAAAAAAAGCCACAAAACAGCCAGATCGAACATAAAAACATCGAACAGACTGCTTTTTTTTGTTTATCCGGTTTTATGTGTTGACACTTTGCAGCGCGGTCATTAATATTTCGCCCCGTTGAAAGGCACATACGCTTCCCCCTTAGCTCAGTTGGTTAGAGCGACGGACTGTTAATCCGCAGGTCCCCCGTTCGAGTCGGGGAGGGGGAGCCAGTCTTTTCAGCCATAAACGATTCCCCCTTAGCTCAGTTGGTTAGAGCGACGGACTGTTAATCCGCAGGTCCCCCGTTCGAGTCGGGGAGGGGGAGCCAAATCTTAGAAAATTTATGTATCGTAGCTCCCCCTTAGCTCAGTTGGTTAGAGCGACGGATTGTCA
>NZ_JACJEW010000085.1:0-12606 GCF_014164315.1 Pseudoalteromonas sp. SG44-1 | reverse complement strand
TTAGCTCTGTTGTTTTTAAGCGATTCATAAGATCACAAAACACCATGAATGTTCCCTCGCTTCCCACATTTTTTAATACTATTAGTTCATTGATATATAAAGGCTAATTCTGGGGATACTTTAGGATATACACCTTCCTTTCGTGCTCGGTGGTTTAGCGACAGAATCAGAAGATTATAACCTGATTACAAAAAGCCCAATCCAAGTAGACTCTGGTAAAACTTCCGCAAAAATTGAATTTGAAATACACAAAGACACTACCCCCGAAGGTGGCGAATCAATAACGATTGAATTGCTTGAGCCATCCAATGCCGTGTTAACTGAGCAAAATGAGCTAACCATCATTATCAATGGTGATTTAGGCATGAATGACAGTGGTGTTACAACCTGGTTCGATAGTACAAGTTTTTCATCCACCTCGCCCAACTCTGATTACCCGTCTCAAGACGCTGAATTTGGCCGTGATGCAGGCAATACAGATTATTTTGACGGACACAGCGGATTCTCTCTGACTAAAATTGATATTTCGGGCAATGCCCTACCTTCTAATGCAGAGTCATTTGTTTCTGTTCTTGATAATCAAACTGGGTTGTTCTGGGAAGTAAAAAACAAACCTCAAGAGCTCCCTACACTTTCAGATAACGAGCTAAGAGACTATATAACTAAAGCTATAAAAGCGGGTAATTACCTTTACGAAAATGCTCATAATGAGTGGCGCGCGTCAAATTACACTTACGTGTGGCATAACACTAATCAAAAAAGCAATGGCGGCGCGAATGGCGTAACGGGTTACAGCTTTATCGATAGCCAGTACCCTATTAGCCAATACTGCAGCGCACCCACGAAGGAATCAGCATCGCACAATACTCAGTTTCGATATTGCAACACTGATAACTACATTTTACAGATGAATTCTACTTCAATTTCCGGCTTTAAGGATTGGCGACTTCCGACAATTAGTGAATTACAGTCACTACACAACTTCGCTGTTGATGCAGACGATTCACTTAGCACTTACTTTCCAAATGAACCAACAGGGCAGCTACTAAGCTCTACACCTTATGCCGATGGTGAAGGTGCGGTTTGGTGCCTAAACACCGCAACGGGGCAAACTAAATTATGTAATAAAAACTTACACTATAATATTCGCGCAGTACGAGGAGGTGCACAATGAAATCACTTTATACAACTCTCGCTATGGCCGCCTTGTTTAGCACAAGTCTAGCCGCCCAAACATGTAAAACAGAGTCAATTGAACCCACTCAACCGAACAACCACTTTTTAGATAACAAAGATGGCACTGTGACTGACATTGTAAATGGGTTGCTGTGGAGTAAATGTTCGTTTGGCCAGACCTATAAAGATGGTAACTGTGTTGGCACACCAACAAATATATCGTCGTGGCAAGCTGCTTTAAAAATCGCTGATGATAATTCAACACAATTCAATGTTGATGGTTGGCGCTTACCCAATATCAAGGAACTCGGTATTTTGGTCGAGCGTATGTGCGTAGAGCCAGCCATTAACCTGTATGCGTTCCCAAGCACTCCTTCAGCAGCGTACTGGTCAAATACACCTGATGCACATAACTTAACGTCGCTGAGTAATGTTGAAGGTCTAATTGTGGATTTTTCGGATGGTAGTGAGTTTTTGACTGACGTTAACACGCACCGATTAATTCGCTTTGTTAAAGCATTAAATTAAAAACACTCATTATGCCGCCACTAATCCTGGCGGCATCTTTAAGATAATTCAGTGTTCTAAAATAGTGGAAAATATCTATATGACATTAAATAAAATATCCATTCTAACAACTTTAGCTACTACCCTTAACCTCACTGGCTGTGGTACTAACGAGATAAAGCAAACGCAGGTCGATGGTATCGTGCAGTATTTGGATAAATCTCCCTATCATTTAACTCTATTTGAAAATTATTTCGGCGGTGACTTAATTAAGCTCCAAGGAAACTTTTATACGTTAGTTAATGCAGAGGGTTATATAAACGAAGGGAGTAAGGTCAAAATGACAATGGAAGGCGATAAAGTAATTCAAGTTTGTCAAATTTTGATGGATGAACTTCAAGAGTTTAGGAAGTGTTTCAGAGCGCAAAAGGTTTAGCAAGGGCGCAAGCTTCAAAAGTCAGGAATGTTCATTCGTATGCTCAAGGCATTTTAAATAGTGTTGATCCAATATCATCTGACTGTTTAACTAATGAGATAACCTACAACCCTTTCAAAAAAGATTACTTTTACCCTGTTTCTGATGTAGATCAGAAACTCACAGGCGCCGACAGTCTATTTTTTTCAAAGAATAAAGCGTACATGGGTTTGTATTCAATTTGAGCCCTTATAACCTGTATTTAACAAGCTGTTCGGGCAAATGAGCGTCACTAAATCAAAGCTCTTTTCACATTTATTATCCTTAGCTTCTTTTAATGCATCTATGGCAGTCACTATCACGCCACTCGCTCCCTTGAGGTGAACTAACTTAAAACCTTCTACCGCTGCATCCTGTAGCTGGTGGTTCTGATCTAAAGTGCAACTTCGTAATGCGATTTTAGTTATTAACTCGTCTACTTGGGTATTGCTTAACTTTTCCGGTTGCTCATCCCATACTTCTGTTTGCTTATATTCGGATTTACAATCAACTATTTTAAGACGTCGTAAAGCGTTTGAATATTCAGGCCCTTTGCTATTTAGTGCGTCATCATAACTAAGCCCTAAGTTATATAAACCGTACATAGAGCAAGAAACGACTGTTATTATTCCTATTTTTTTTAACATTATTCACCTTTTTGTTATTACTTAATTTTTTATCATGTTATTTAATATTGTCAATTTATCAGTTAAAGACATCTTACTTCCCATTTTTTTAAGCGAAGTGTGACCTATTCGACGTAGTTGCTCTTTTATTTCCACCAGCTCACCTTCAGTCAGCTTAATATCAGCTATTGAGTGAGCTTTGTATTCATTGAAATATTGTTCACTTGGCCTCCATGCTTGAAGTAAATCATCTGTTTTACTGCCCAGTGGCGCATATGCTTGAATAGCACTCTTAAAACCAGTAAGTTCATTTATATTTTCCAGCTTGGAAATAAGATCACTCCACAGGCCAAGCGCTTCTTCAATTTCAAGCGCAAACATACGCAGAGAGTGTGCCGCTATTTTACTTAATTTTATGTAATGTGTTGGGTTGGCTTTTAAGGTTCTTAATTGCTGCTGAGTCATTATTAAGGAAAAAATATCATCTATCGTATTTGCATTACTAAACATCAATAACAACCAGAGAGAGCTTGTGTTTGCTTTATCGAGCGCGGATACATCACTGGTATTAAATTTTAGCTTAAAGTATTCCATGTTTTTTACATGAACTGCGTTTTTAACTGATTCTACAGCTTGCTTAAACAGCTCGTTAAGGTTGCTGGTGGCATTATCTTCTATGCTTTGCGTAAATCCACGAGCAATCGCTTTTCGTTGCGCATTGCGATGCTGACGGACAATTTTAAGCATATTAGTTTTGTCTTGTCGGTGCTGTGCCATCGATATAGCTTTAGAATGATTTGCTACTTCCGTTAATTTCATTGACTGAAATCGAAACAAGCCCATTTCATTAAAAATCTGCGTGCGTTTTAAAATATACTTCAGTTGGTCAAAATAACCTTTATCGACTGAAATCACGCCTCGCTCTAAAAGCAACTCAGCTGGTCGTGTACCTCGATAACGTCTAACGTGATGCGTTCTATATTTTCTTAAATGTCTTTTTTCAATCGTTTCAACAATATCGTCGTTGTGTAGCTTAAGCGCTTCCTCTACGCCACCTAATTCGATCCATTGTGACAGGGCTGCATCGTCTATCTGTAAATTTTCAATATCACCAGTAAAATGTGTTTTATCGTGTGTGCCAATAAACTTTTCGGTATGTGTTTCATAGTTTGGCACTAATAAGGTTTTGTTTTGTGCATGGGCATTATGTAACCGGCTGTTTAGTTGATTGCTATAAAAGCGTAAGCGCGTGTTGCCATGCACTATCTTTCCATTTTTCACTTTAGTCGTTCTACGGGTGAAGTTGAACGAAGGCTCAGCCGCTTTTGATTTTGCTGAGTAACCACTAAATAGTGACTGTGATTGTAAATAAGGAACTGTACTGATTACCTTAACGGGTTGAGAGAATGCTTTATTCATAACACCTTCGATTACGTTGGGTTCATTATTTTCAATGCATACAGTATCAAAACGACTAAAAAAAGATGATTCAATTTCACGGTAGAATCCCTTCGTTAAGAGTTTGATTCTTGCTAGGCCATTTATGACTTTACCATCCAGCTTTATACACTCTATCTCAGGTGTTTTATAATCAACTATGCAATCATTGTTGCTCTTTGAAATTGAATAATTGTAATTAACGATCGCTTCGATATTCGCATATGTATCCGCTTTGCGTGAAACACTGCAATTAAAGTCTTCTTCAAATACGTCGGTGTGGTCTGCAGGGCGAGTCCAAAAGTCCATTAGGTTGAATGGGTTTAATGCAAGATGTTCAAGGTTTTCATTCGCTATTAGTGGGAACATAACGGCTTCCGGTAACGGTGTATTACCAGTGAGCTTTATTTTACCGTGAATCGCTTCGTATTCGCTGTTTAGCTGTGGATAAGGTATGCGGCCTTCACCGCGTTCAATTTGTTTCCAGATAGCTAAAGGGCGAAACCTAGCGCCCCCCACACCATCGATAGACCAACGAAAAGATAATAAGATGGCGTGTTTTAGACCAAATAACGTATTTAGCGTTGTAGGGTTTTGCACAGACTCTTTATACATTTCAAGGAATGCGCGTTTAACCTTTGGTGTCATAAACTTATCATCGTGTATGTCTTTATAGCCCGCATGTTCAAGTTCTCGCCCTTGCTCACACAGCTTTTTAAATTCGTTAGCGTGATTAATAGAGTCGATTGTTAATTGACTAGCAAAGCGCACCATTTTTTCGAGGACTTGAGGCTTTGCAGTGTTAGGTTGGAGTGCAGCCCTCATTACTAGTGGGTCGTGCGACCTAGCATGGAAAGCCCTCAAAGAAACGTCTGTGCTTATACGGTACAGCCAATCCCTGACTCTTAGGGTGTTTTCACTCCCTAAGATTCCCCATCTAGGGAGCTTAGATAACGATATAGAAGTTTCGTCCTTATCCCCACAAATGGTACAAAAAGAACAACCGAAGCGAGATTTTCCGCCACAAGCAGTATTCGTTGTTTGCCCAATAGAGATGTCACATGTCTCTTTTGAGCCAGCACCATTGCCATACAGTTCAATCAACAAGCCAAAATCATCAAGGAATGAAGGAATATACGGGGCTGCTAGGCCTTTTATGCGCTTTAACGGTTTGTTACCCGCTATGCGAAGTAAGTCAAATACTTCATCGGTAGTCCAGTGCTTGATTGGTGCAAAGCTTTGCATCTTATAAGCACCTACTTTCACTTCATCAAGCTCAGAAATTAACGTATTTATATCTCTTGATAGATTCGTCTTATTTATATTTTTTGTCCTGCGACTGCCTTCCGAAAAACGTGACCCCACGTAACTTATTACGTTGTAATTCGCGTATTTTGAGCCACCAGCTTTGAACCCATGCAGTGTTTTTTTCACGTAGTTTTCGCTTGGGTTGAGCTTCAACTGAATCGTACAATCACCCGCGCGAGTGCTGTTACTAACGAACTTTTGAGCACCGGCATACTTCACAAAAAACTCATCTTGAAGCGTTGGAGTAACAATCTCGTGACTAATATTTATGCCTGCGTCTTTTCCATATTTTAATAAACGTTTACGACAGTAAGCGACAAACATATTCATCGCGATAATTTCGCCCAGCGTATTAACTGTGCTCACGAGCAATGGGCGCTCTTTTTCTATTTTTTTCTCACCAATTGATTGCTTATAAGCTTCTGTAACCATTAAAAGCGTGACACTAGAGTCTTTGCCCATAGAGCATTTCACGACTGCAATAGAGTTAGTGGTTTCGATTAGCTCGCGTACTTCTTTAACCCCAGCATTAAACAAGTCCAGTACGTCTTTTAAGCGTTCATTTTCTTGAGTGTTTAGTGACGTAATATCAGTTACGTCAATTGTATTCGCAGGATTAAAGATGTTTACAGCGCCCATTGGTCTTACTCTTATCGTTTTCAATGTGGTTATATTAACTGTTTCGATTATTGAGGCTACCGTTCAGGATTTCATCCTGCGTTATAGGAATTAGAGCAGGTAATACCATATGAAGTGTATAGCCCACCTGCCACCATACTAAATGTAGTGGTCTGTGCGTTTTTCGTCTGGTTGGTTGTTTGACTATCCTGGTTAGTAGCGCCATTTTGAAAATTTGGCACTATAGCCGCAATTGAACAAAACAACTGGATATGAAATGAACGCAACTACTGGTTTAAACGATATAGACTCACAGCTAGCTATTACATCACCAAGCGGCACTAATTTAACGCTCGCTATGTTTAAGTCAAAAGAAGGCATTACGCAGCAAGACGTTGATACGTATGAAGGTGTAATGACATTTAAAGAGCTTGCAGACTCGTTTGGTATTGAACCCAATAGTGATTTAATTGATGAAAAGTATAAACGCCAGCGTGACGTTGATACTCGCAGAATAAATGGGTTTAAAAGTTATTGGGAAAGTAGTAAAGCTACGGTGTTCCCTAACATTACAATTTTCGTGAATGAAATTGAGGTAATTAAGGAAGTGGATTTAGTTGGTAAAACGCTCGTTAGTGCCTCTTTAAAGCCAGAAAGCTCACGCCTTATCTCTGATGGGCAGGGTAGAACTACATTTATAAAATGGCTGCTAGCACAAGATCAAATGACTGAATTTGAAAGCCATACGATTGCTTATAAATTGATAGTAACTAACACGCCAACACTTAATTGCCAAAAATCTAATAAGCTAATAAAACAACTTTTTTCGGACTATCACAGCAATATTGTCAAACCTTCACAATCAATTTCTAAGTATTTCGATAGCAGCACGCCTTTCAGTCGATTGATGAATGCGTTGCTTGAAATACAACTAGACGATAGCCACCTGCTAAAAGATGTTATTTCGTTGAACGGTAAAATTAAAAGAGGCCAAGTGTGGAATTTCGTCCAGTTAAACAGCTTGGTTCAAAAGTTTTTAAAAGTGACCCCAGTAACAGCCAATAAACAACTTGCCGATGAGCAAATTTATACGTGCACTTTGGAATTATGTACTAACTTCTTGAAGCAAATATTCTCTCAAATTCCATTTGGTGAATTAGACACAGATAACTACTTAGCGGTACATGAAAAAGTGATGTATACGAAAGCCGTGTTTGCTAATGCGCTTGGTTTTATTGGTCGCTCATTACTTGATGAAATGCTAATTGATTACAAAAGAACATGGGATGAATTATCGCTTGAACTTATATTAAAAGACAAATTAGATAAGTTTTGGACCACTAGCAAAGTAACCCATAACGATGAAGGGAAAATAACGATTTTAAAAGGCACAGAGCGAAGAATTGGCGCATTACTGTGTAGAGAGCTGCGTATTTATCCATGTACTGAATTATTAGCGTAGGATCTGTTATGAAGATTGATTTTGAAGCACGTCGATGCCCAAACGCACAGACTTATTTAAATATGATTTTAGAGGGCTTTATTAATTCAGAAATAAAGACCGTAACACTTATAACGATAGAGCCGTCATTGTTGAGAAGTCTTAGAGAACGCATTGCCCACTATGAAATGCCAATTTCAATCATGGACATAGAAGAGTGTGTTATTAGTGATGAGCACATTGAAGCATGGCAAAATGATTACGACGAAGATGATTTTGGTGATGTTGATCAAGTGAGTTTTATTAAAGTAGAGAAAAATAATACATAGAAAAAAAAGCTTTTGGTTATAATAAATCAAAAGCCTTTACCTTTAGGAAAAGTGTAATATGCGATTTAACTTACAGTCGCTGGCGCTTTACTAGCTCATAGTCAATTTCATCTGTCCCAGAAAAACCCCTTGTATGTATTCTTACATCACATCCATGCATTGAGCGAAAATCATAGGGTTTTGGTTCGGTGCATACCTTCGTCTTCATATTGCACTGTGAATGATATGCCGGTTGTACTTCTTTGATTTTGCTTATTTCAGTATTGAGCGTAAAAAAGTAAGCTTGGGCAGCAGCTGCATCGAAACTGGTAGCATATGAGTTATACGTTTTTATATTTTGATTAAGTAGCTTGTCGGTTATCTGCAACATACTGGGCGTTGTATTCTTTTGAGTTTGCTCACACATTAAGTTAACTGTTATTTTCCCAGCGGGTACTTGTAACTGTGCATTTTCAGTCATTGCATCAAAAGGAATTGGGTTAGAATTTACTGAAATGATCTTAACGACACCGTGGCCATTCAAAGATTTAACTAATACCGCACTTTTAGCATCTGAAATACTTTAATCAATTTGGTAGGTGGCACACCCCATGATAAAGAGTGGTAATATTAGTAATAAATGTTTCATAGGTGCTCACTTTAATTGTTTTTTGAATGCGTAGAATTGAGTAATCGCTACATAGCCACATTTTACTATAAGAAAAAATATAAAATACTACTTTATAGTTGTTTTTTAGTAGTGGCCTGATATTACTTTAAGGCTTCAAATTAATAATCAAATTTTGATGTGTGCGAACAGTCAGTGCAATTTAGACTGAAATCGTCTTTTCTTTTGCTCACCTTTGTATTTATACTTACAAACTACTCTGTATATTCCAACGGTTATTTATAGTGATTTTCTAGCTACATTTACAATTAATAATTGTATAAATATATACTGAGGGCACATAGGCCCCAAAGCATTGCAAGTAATAGGTGGATATTTCTAACAAAAAAATTGTCTTTGCCATCGTCATCGGCAGAATTTGATTTGATATTTTGCTCTTTGATTTCTTTGTTTGTCATGCATTAACTCCCGTATTCCAATGGTTGCTATTTTGCTTTGAATTTAGTGATGAATTTAGCCGCACTAACATTCATAACAACCGTTTTACCTGACTTCATTGTTACAGCTTCCGTAGGTTTGTCTGATTTACTAGTTAGATCCTCAACACACTCAATACTCTCTGGATCAAACGCATATGGTTTACCATCATCGTCACAAATATCTTTTATCATTTATTTTCTTGGCCTCTTTATAAAACAATAATACGAAGCGGAAATTGCATTTACTGAAATTAGGAAAACTAGTAATTTCTGAAAAAATACAGGCAATAAAAAACCATCAACGTTTAAATATGAAAGACCTAAAATTGAACTGAAAGCTAATAAAAACACAAGGTGTAACGCTGGTTCTTTTCGATATTTTCTTTTAAAATCTCTTAAGTTCTCAAGCATACAAATTATTCCAATGGTTACTTTTTTATTTTGAATTAAAATTGCTAACTGTTAGTTGAAGCAGTGTTTTTAATGAAGTCTTTTATTAGGCGATTGAAATCACTTCCAGCAGCATCATCCTCGCCGCTTACTACCAAATTAAAGCTTTTAGTCAAATAATCGGTTAACTCATCATCAATACCATCGATAACAGAATGAGCGAATTTAATAAATTCATCAACACAAAATTCTATACCTTGCATTTTTGCACTAGCTAAATGAATACCTGTAAAATCAACATCTAATTCCATAACCTACTCCCGCATTCCAACTCACTTAATAATATTGATATTGGTGATATAAATTCATTTCTGAATGATTACAGGCGTACTTCTTATGAATGCGCTTTTAAAATTAAAAATATTTGCATCATTATTCACTAAATCATTCTTATCCATTTCAAGATGAATTTGATGATCTAATTGCATTCTATAAGTACCTGTAAAACTTAGCTCTAATACACCAGTATTTTTGCAAAAAACTGAATCATTTTTGCAGTCTTCAATTATCACAGTTGCATTTGAATATGTTGATGGTATTGATAGCCCTAACTCTAGGGCTGCAACAAATAAAAGTAGCCAAATACCCATAATCAATTTCTTCATGATCTCTTCATTCCAATATTTTTCTTTTGCGCTCTTCCAATAAATAATCATATTCCGATGAGCGAATATCTTGATCAACAACTCTATTTGGCCAACGTTGTTTTTGCTTGCACCAAAATCCTATTCCTCCACCTATAACATGGACTGGTTGAATAACCTGGCTTGTGTTATCGACTAACCAGCGAACCATTGAGCTACCATATTTGATCCCAACAGTAGATGCTTTAATACTATGTACTAGGATTAAGTCACTATCTGCCCATAGTTCTGTTCTAAGCTGTCCAATATAGATATTTGAAGAATACAAATAATAATCAGTAGTTGCCCCCTGGTGCGGTAATCGAAAACCTACAGTTTCGGTTTCCACTCTATCAACAAGTGGTTCATAGATTAAATTTTTAGATTTTTGAAGAAAAAATTCCTTTAGTTTAGATAACATAAACTCTCATTCCTTGATTTATTACTTAAATGTAAGTGACATCGACAATAAGGGAAGGACAAATGGTTCAGTACCATCTGTATTCCAATGCGGCAAACTAATGGCGCACATCTTTATTAATTTCGCTTAACATAATAGCCTCACCTTGCTTATTTTTGGTAAGTCTCACGCCATTACCGCTATTCCTTTCAATGAAGGTAACAAGATCTTCATTGCAACTTGCAAGCACCAAATTTCCGTTTGAGTAATTGATTTCAAAATTATTATCAGCATTTTCATACCAAGTCTTTGCTTCTTCTAGTGCTTCTGCTTCCGTGTCACCACAACCCCACACGTCCTCTTCATCAAAAACAACAAATTTATCGCTCATGCCTCTTTCCTATTTCCTATTTCCTATTTCCTATTTCCTATTTCCAATGTTAGTTTGTTACTTCTTATTTGGTAAAAAAGATAACTCTGCGCCATCATGGTTTACAGCTAACTTATCCATAAGACGAGCCGTAGCTGAAAAATCAGGATGATTTTGACCTTGTTCGCCATTCTCGACCTTCCAACGATGTGACATCAAAGAGCGACTGACTAATTCAATTTCTTCAAAACTTAGTTTTACTTTCATTCCCTATCTCCAATTATTGATCTAATTTTTCTGCACTAAACTGATGTTGGTCTTGTTCAGGTAACTTAAAGAAGACATATAATCTTTCTCTGTAATCTGACACCTCAATTTTAGCTGATGTAGATTTTGCTAATTTCAAGCCATCCTCAAGATATTTTCCAATAGTTAATAAATCAGGATATCTTTCATCTTTCCAAATTCGGTATGACAATTTTTTCATTGAGGTGTTAATAGTTAAATAAATGTTGTTAACACCATTGCCATTATCTTTAACTTGAATATCAAAACCCGCTACTTCATATTTTGCCATGATTTCTCCTTATATTTTTTCCAATCAAGTTAAATTAAACCTTGAGCACGTAGCTCGCGGATTTCATCTGACTCAGAGGGCTCACAGCGCTCGCCACATTCACACTCAATATATATTTTCTCGTCCAAGTGCTCTTTCATTTCAACGTCACTGGTAGAACCGCAGCTTGTGCAAGTATATTCAACCGCTAGTTGATTGACCGTGAACAGTCGCATACAGGCTCGCCCTGTGTCACGCTCTTTGCCAGTGCAAAGGAACTGATCCTTATCAAAACAAACCGGAATAGCTGGTTTCGTGCACTGACTGTTTGTGCATCGAACCACGTTGTCGGTCACTGAATCTGAAAAAACTGCGCTATCTAATTTCTGCAAATAATCGTTTTCTGTTATTTCAAATTCCAGGTTAAATGCTCCTCTTTCCAATATCAACTTTTAACAAGCTCAATAATTTGTTTTTCAAAAGAGCGTTTAAATACTGTCGATTTCCCGTGGTTAACATCTAAATAACCAAAAAGTTTTAAATTTGGGTAGTATTCACGCACAGTAGACCTTTCGTAGCCAAGAACTTCAGCTACCTCTCTATCAGGGGCTAACTTATCACCAACTGAATAATTATCATTGATATAAACTATCAACTCCTTTAAAACCTGATTTTTATTTATCTGTGCTTTTAATTCTTCAAAAACATTAACACCTAAAACTGAAGCACTTAGTAACTTTGGGTTACCTCTGAACAGCGTTTCAATTTCTTCTATAGTCTTATCTGAATACTTTGATAATAATTCCAGTTGTTCTTTCATTTACTTTTTCCAACGTATTAATTTATAACTGAAGATGCGGCTAATGACGGCTCAAGCTCGATCAACTTCAACCGTTGGTTGTTATAATATTCAACAAGCCTTTTGTTTTTGATAACAGCTTCTTCAGAGGTGTCACCACCCCAACTTGCTCTTTCTTCACCCAGCTCAACAATATTCGCTTCTACTGCTTTAAATGCAGCATTTAAATCACTGAATTTAGCTACTTCGGCAATAATCTGATTCTCATTACTCATAACCGTTCTCCTGTTATTCCAATACGCTAAGGGATCCCCAAAAATAATTATTAAGTTTCAATTACATCACTCACATCCATATTTTTCCAATCGATTTGCACTACTACCTGTACGAAATAGGCTAGTCCTTCCAAATAATCTCGCCGTCGCA
>NZ_JACJEW010000084.1:0-12629 GCF_014164315.1 Pseudoalteromonas sp. SG44-1 | reverse complement strand
GTTGGTCAGGAAAATCACGCGATTGGTCAATAATTAAGGAAGTAAATTTAAATCCTGAGAAAAAAGAAGAAATGCGGGTGGCATAAAATTTAACTTGAGGCGACAACTAACTTGAAAAACTCCGAAGCTAAACTCTGATGAATTTTGACTTTTTGGCGCAAGCTGATGACTACTTGTAGTAAGCTGATGAATATCACTCGTGACAGACTCTTTATTCAACCCTAAATTCGTGTAGAGCTTCTCGATTTGTTTTACTTCTTTGTTATCGACGTTGCCATCAGCGAGCGCAATAGACAGAATAAACCGCTTCACAAATTCTATTTCTGTTTCACCTAAATTATTAAGTCTATTTTTTAAACCCGCATTATCCGATGGGGTAACTAATCGCCATGTAAGATAAGCCTTTAAAGAACGCTTTTCTGTATCCGTTAATTTCTCATCATGAGCAATTAGCTTTTCTAGCTCAGAACTTTCTGACTCATCTACAACCCCATCTATGTTTGCAACCATCGCACCTAAGCGAAGTGCGACACCCACTTGGTTAAATACATGACTAGGGACAAACTCTTCCCCATGCCCTGGAGTAAATAAGACAAGTTTGCCATCTAATCTAGGTTTTGCATGGTGGTAACGTAAGTCAGGCGCAATACCTATATCAGCAAGGCTCGCTAAGTTATAAATGAGGTCACTTTCCTTTTTATTTATCGCTTTTGGTACTGGTAAGTCTGTTTGCAACCAAAATTCAGATACATTTGTTACCCCACCATTTTCTAAAATAATAGCCTGAGCCCACCTCTTAAACTTTTCAATTAATGGTGATGGTTGACTACTAGCAATAGCGCGAGGCAGTAACATCAGTGCAGCTAAGTCATCTCTACTAGTGCCTGCTTTACCTAAGTAACGGCTACAACTAGCTAGTTCCTCAGCGACTTTATCAGCAATAGGTATTAGCTTTTTAATAGGGGCTTTTAATATGCTCGGGTCTGGTAAACTATCTAGTAAAATTTTAACGCTAGGAAGACTACCGCTGGCAGAGAAGTACTCAGCGTTTAATTTAGTTTTATTGGGCTTAACTTGCATTCCCTCAGGGAATTTTTGCTTGTAGTAAAGTTTAAAAAGTGAATCAAACTCTAAATCGCAGCGCCTAGCTGCGGTTTTTAAATTGTATTGGTCTGTATTTTTGATCCATTCAAGTGCCAACTCATCATCCACTTTTTCTGTGGCAACGATTTGCTCTGAAAGACGTAATTTAAAAAGTAGTGAATGACGTGTCTTAGGTAATATGTGTTTTTTACTTTTAAAAAATTCAGGTTTTAGTAAATACATAAATTCTAAAAAGTTTGCTGAGTAACCAGCAAAAGAGCGATTTGAAGCAAACACCTTGTGTAAACGAAGTACTTCATTAAAAATATCCTCGAATTGTTCATCTGCAACTTTATTGTCTTTGTTGTTCACAACAACAAATCTTTCAAATCCATAAAAGTACAAAAATACGAATCCTATTGGGGTATTAGCTGCGCTTCTGTCGGTTGCTAACCAGTCGAGATAGGCACCTCTACATTGCCTAGAAAGCCTGCTATAACTTGGCCAGTAACCAAGCGAATCATCAGTGTAATAACCCAGCTGATGCCCTAAAGGTGTTGATGCAGGTAAAATGGAGTTTATTAGCGCAGGGTCTGGGTCATAACTTCTCATAGACTCCATTTGCTCACCTATGTATATCAACCCCATTAGCTTACGCTTTTGTATAATAGTTTCTTTATTCTTATCAAGCCATTGGGCTTTTCTTGTGCTTTTAATGCTTATATTTTGAGGGGCTGCGCTCTCAAAAATATTAAATGTGGCGAGCTCATCTTCAGAATATGTCGCACTATCAGCACTTTCTATAATTGGGGAAGGTGTATTAACAGCAGTGATGCGTGGCTTTGGAGTTGTCTCCTTTGAGGTTGCTAATTCATTAGTTTGTTCGTGTAATTCAACGCTTACTGATGCTTTATCAATTTTAATAGATTTTATTGGGCTGATTGCATCATTGGATAGAGCAGATATAGAAGACTTAGAGGCTGACGTATCATGAGTGCCTTTTATGTCCGAGCTTGGATTATCTAATACTCGAGGCTTTGCTTTATTTGAATTTGAGCGTGAACTGGTAATTAACCAAATTATCAATATAACAACTGCAATTATAAAAATGAATTCCATGTAACATCCCTTTAAAAATGGTTGGTACCATTTTGGTATTTAAAACTCCATCGGCTACTAACATATTACTAAAAAAATCAGAAATGTATAATATTGCTGCTAGCTAATTGCAATTATTCTTAATCAAACAATAAAATCGTCTTTAATAAAGCTTAATCCATAGCTAGTGACTGACTGCTCATCGCTCTTTGCCGAAGTTCGGCTTAGTGCTATCAGTCGTAACTCGTTTCTGCCTCAAGACGAGTTAGGAAAGAAACTCACTCTTCTGCTGAAGGTGGTAGTGGGTTGTTTTTTGCTTACGGCGATAGTAAGTTCGTTTAGAGTTTTTTCAAGTAATAGTTGACAATACGTTGCCTTCCTATCAAAATGATAGGTATCAGATTGATAGGTGGTTCATGGTTGAAAATAATCCACAAGGCGTTAAAGAATTTCCTCTTACAGAGGGAACAGCCAGAAAAATAATGAATGATCTGGCAGAGAACTATACCCACAGGATTCGATGGAGCAAGCATGTTAAACAACGCATGCATGAACGAGGGGTTACTACAGCACAAATTATTACTCTACTTAAGAGTAAACATTCGGTGTTCAGAGAGGGTCCATACCCTGAGGCCTCTGGAGATTGGAAATTTAACTTGAAAGGTTTAGCAGCGGGCAAAGTTATTGAGTTGACTGTTGCACTTAAGAATCATCATGACAGTCCTATGTCAGTTCTAGTAACTGTATGGATAGATTAAGAGGTTGATATGTACCATTATACTGAAAGCGGTTTATCAAACGTGTATCTAAAAAATGGTGTTACCGTTGAAGAAATCGATGGTGAAGAATATACAAGTATTGATGATATGAACGGACTTCATAGCGCAATAGCACAGGCTGTTGTAGACAGCAACAGACCTCTTGCGTATGAGGAATTTAAATTTTTACGTATTGAAATGAATGTTTCTCAAAAAATGCTTGCGACACGTTTTGGTGTGGATGAACAGACAATTGCACGTTATGAGAAAGGTCAAACTAAAATTCCACGTACTACAGATGCGGCTTTAAGAGCTTTGTATATGGAAAGCCAAGAGAAAAATAATCCCGTAAGTTATTTTCTTGATTTACTGTCGGATACTGAAGCTGAGGAAGCTGCAAAAGTAATTCGCCTAGAAGAAATCGAAAACCATTGGGAAGAAGTAGAAAGCTAAGCCTTAAACCACTCAGCCAAAAAGCCGACATTAAGTCGGCTTTTTGGCTTCTATTCATCTTAAAGCAATGCTAGATAATTTGTGGTTCGTATTTCGTACTAATTTATATGAAGACACGATAATACGATCATCATCGTCATTATTAGTAACTCGTTTTTGTCCAAAAACGAGTTTGTCTGTGCGTCTGCTCTTCGCTCAGGCTGTGTAAAAACTCTCAAAACTAGATTCTAACCGTGATAATGATTTAATCTTTAAAGTTGCTATTTCATAGTTGGTTACGGGGATTAACGACTTATTATTTTGGTCATAGAATATATAGGACCACTCTAAATCAATTTTCTATTTAAAACATTTATCTTTAAATTAAAATCTTAATATTAAAAAGCCCACGTCATTCCCTGAGAAACGACGTGGGCTTTTTAGCTTACATTACTGCATTACCAACTAAACGATCCTTTAGTGCGTCCGCCTGCGTCATCTACAGCTTCATAAGTCACGTTCATCTTTGGATATTCTGACAACCTAAGTTGTGTTGAGGCAGCACCGCGGCCTACATACTCACCATTAAACCACCAGTCATAACCAACAACATAGCCATCTTCGTCTTTACAGTTTGCTGTTATACGAATTGTACCCGAACGTTCGAACTGAACACTCTCACACGTTGGCTTTTTGTTTTCAAAGACTTCATATCGTTCACTAATCTCAGTTTCTTGGCCATACATGCTGGTGGCAATAACTTTTATGTCATAAATCCCCGCTTCATCAATCTCAAAGCGATTCATTGGGCTTCTCGGCTGTTTAACTTCAACTTCTTCGCCATTTATAAACCACTTATAGTCGATAATATAATCTCGTGGATGACCGCCTTTTGTTTGAGCTCGGGCTACTAACCCGAGGGGGGCACGACTATATCGATTAGATGGAAAGTGTACTAAGCTGCCTTGTACCGGATCAGCTTCAAGTACGTCAATAAACTTACTAATCTCTTTTACTTTGCCTCTACTATCCGTCACTTTGGCCTTTATTTCATGCACTCCCGGCGTTTTAACGAGTAAATTCGAGTACATACGCGTTGGATTAGCGATCTCAATATTGTCACTTTCCAGCCATTCATAGGTATAAGTAACTCCTGGCATAAACTTATGTTTTTGCAATATCATGCCGGTGATGTTAGCTGGCGCTACTAAAATATTACTTCTTATATCAATGGTCGTTTCTGGAAACTCATACACCCAGCTTTCTAAATTGCGTTGAGTTTCACGATAAGTAGCCTCCTTATAACCATCTACCCACGCCTTCAACACAAACTTCAATCGGTTGTTGTCATCAAGGTCACTTTCAGTCGGCGTATATTCAAACGACACGTCGTTTTTTACTTTACCATTGGGCAATACCCATTCATATTTAACAGGTAAATCTACGCCACCGTTGAGGTTTAACACTTGTCCTTCAACATCTATAGTCGTGCCCATTTCAACTAGATGAGGTGCACGTATCTGTGCCATTACTGGTCTTGGTGATACAGGACGTGCATAGTAACGAGCTTCTGACCATGCCTGTTCACCCGCTGCTTCAGTTGTTGAACTGAATCTAAATCGACCCAAAATAAGTGCTTGTTCACCTTTAGCTATGAATGACTGTACAGGTGCACCTTCAAACCATGTTACACCCTCATCATGCGACCATTGAGCTTGTCCGTCATACGTATCGAGTGATGTATTGTAGTCGAGCATATTAAGCTTAAATTCTTGACCTTCGTATACTTGAGATGGGCCTTTAATCACTAAGCTTGCTTTGTCGTAACCACTAATTTTAAGTGGGCTGCTAACTGACGCTTCACCTGTGTTTTTGTTTGTCACCGTCGCTCTAACATACTTATCTCCAGCAGCTTGCATTAAGAAAGGTATCGCATTTCGCCCTTGGTACTCTTCTAAAGCTGTCCAATCAGCGAGATTATCTGATATTTCCCATTTAGTGTCATTGCCTGCAACCATATCTTCAATCGTTTCATAGTCATAACGAACAAGGGTCGTAAACGGCACTTTGCCGCTAACTTGTGAGCTTCTTAAATCACCATCCACTCCGGTACCCAAAACTATTCTCATGAATATAGGGGTCGATATAATTTTCTTTTCATATTCCTTATGTGGCGATTTGACTGATGCGACGGCATAGAAACCATTGCTTTTGCGGAAAATATCAGCAATTGCAACCGTGAACTGAGCTTGCCCATTTTCATCATTCGATTGAGTATCTGAGATTACTTGTTCTTCACCTCTGTTATTCTTATACGCTAAATAAATATCCCATTCGCCCATGGTGCTTGCATCATATTTACTTATTTTTTCTTTCCAATTCCATTCGCCCATTAACGCCGTTACTTGAACTTCATCTGTGCTTAATACATTGCGTTCTGAGTCCATGCTTAAATTTATAGCCACTTTACGAGATGGTAATACAATAACTTCGCCTGTCGAACCTGCTAAATGTTCATCTGATAGCGTGTAGGCGGCATTTATTGCAAGCGGATAGCGGTCAAACACTTTTCGCTTATCAATATCGTCATCACGAATAATGCCAAGTAGCTCATATATCGGCTTGTGGCTTCTCTGTGCCATGTATTCAGACGATTCATACTCACCACGACTTACATTGATGTTTAACTCCCCCGCGACGTGTTGAAGCCTATAGCGCGCTAAAACGGGATTTTCTGGGATAACACCATAAACACCTTCTTTAAGTTCAATAATAGGGTTTAAATCAAATGCCATTTGTTCAGCAGTTTTAATATTGTATTCAAACTCGCCAGCTTCTACTTTTACTTCATTACCATCAGGGTTAACAACATAAGCGCTGTAGCTAACCGTATTATCAAGTTCATCATGTACAGACCCCGTAACAGTCATAGCCCAGCCTTGATAGAGAGCGTCCATGCCTTTAGGTAGGTTGTCTAATTTGACGTAACAGCCTTTTCTAGCATCTCTTGATATTTCAATTGCTAACTCTTTAGATGCCACAAAGTTACAAAGGTACTGGCTTTGGTAGATGTATAACGTACCGCGCTGAATGTATTGATAAAGGTCATGTGTGCCGCTATCTTTAGATTTAATACTGAATTTAGACGGGGCAAACACGTAATTTTCTTTGATTTTACCTATATTGCCAAACGAATCCTTCGCTTTGACTACCAGTTCATAGGTATCACCGGGCGTTAGGTCATCCAAATTTCCATCAAAGAATTTTATGAAACTTTTAGCATCAACTGGATCATCAACTAAAGTAAGTGGTACACCACCAAATGTTGCTTCTATTATTTCATTTTTAGTATCCCAACCCGGATTTGTTACCGCGCCGAAGTCGCTGGCAAAGTAAAATGGATTGGTACTACGAGATTTGTCACGTAAATACGTTAATTGCACTTCTGGGGCAAAGCGCTGCAAATAGAAAATAGGGTTTTCATAGACAGAGCCGTTATCGTAATAGTCCCGCATGTTCAAACTGAACTTAAATGCGCCATCTGATAATGGTGTCATATTATAGTGATAAACAATGTAATCGCCCACCAGCTCAGTTTTGGTTGGCGGTAGTCGATTATCTTCACTCAGATTCTGTTTTGAGCTACTAAAATAAAATGTATTGTTGTCGATTTTTACTGATTGTTGAAATCTTATGTCATCAATTTCTTCAATGATTATAGCTGAATTTTTTAATTTCCACGTTTCATCATTCTTGATATTCGTAAAAGGTGATTTAATAATCACGAGAATTTCATCTTGCTTCGCTTGAACGTTTCCTTCACCTAATTGCTTTTCAATAACGCTACCATCGTTCTTGTTGTTTATAACAACCTCATGCAATGAAGGCGCTGAATAATCCCAGGTCAATCCATTGGTAAATGTTCCCATACCTTTATCAAAGAAATAAGAACGATCAGAGTCAATATCTATTGTGAGGGTTGTATTACCCTGCAGTTGATCTACTTTGTTTCCCAATACTGGAATGCTTACAGGTAGAGCACATTTCGTGAAATTACTATCTACAGTACAACTTTCACCATTATAGGTAATTATTTGTTTATACAGCCGAGGCTCAACATTAAATGTAATTCCCTTAACACTTGCAGTGCTGTCACGAAGTAGATGGTTTGAACTTGTAGAGAACATCCCATTACTAAACTCAATAGTTGTGGCCGTTAACTGAGGCGCTATAGGCTCAACAATATCGACACTTTTTGAGCCAATTGATATAGGCATTGATTCATTGCCATTGAAGAAAATCTTAATTTGCCAGTCAAAGGTTGAAGCACCTAGAGTGTCAGCGAAACCATTAACCTTGCCAGACGATTTTTCTTCAGATAACCCACTTGGGTAATTTATCCATTCAACCAAACAAAGTGGCGTTTCTCCCGCTCCAACTTTATCAAAGGCAAGTTCTTTGGCTAGAACGATACTAGTTGTTAGCGTACAACCTTCGTAATTTGCTAACGATACATTCGTGCCTATTTCTTGTATTTGATGGTAAATAATATCATCTTTAAACTCTAACGCAGTCTCCAAACTATCTTTTGGATCGCGTGGAGCAACTTCAACTTTGTCATGGAATAACGTGAACAATTCATCATTATACCCAACTACACTCACCTTAAATTCGGCAAACTGGTTCTCTAATGATACTAAATAAGATGAAAGTGTTGCTTCACTTTCAGTAACATCAAAACTTTGTTTTACGCCTTTAATATTCATTTGAACGAGGCAAAGCCTATCTTTAAAGGTATCAGAACTCTGCACTTCCTCAAGTGACGAAGTAAATGCGCTACAGTAATTAGAGACCTGATCTCCTATTTTATATTTTAATTGAAACTTATCAGTAATTGCATAGGGTGATGTATTGACCTGCTTTGTTCCCTTGTAACCACTGAACTTATAATCAGTTATTAGCACTGGTGAATTGGGGGCTGAGGATGTAATTAATAAGCTGCCCTTTGTAAATGCGTTTTGTTTGTTCACCAAATCTAAGTTATAGCGTCCACCACTTAATGCAAAATCATAGGCGTAATCTACTGTTACAGTAGTTCCTGGCAATATTTCTTTGTTATTAATAAACACGCTGCCTTCACTGTCACTTCTTAAGGTGACAAAAACAGGGTATTTACCACTAATGGTACTACCATCACTTAGTTTTATAGGTTTACTATAGAGCGGTAGATTTCCGTCTACATCTTTAAAGACAGCACCCGTTGCAGGTAATGTAATTTCAATCAATCCACTTTCTAAACCTATTTTTTCCGCAACAAAATTAAAGCGCAGCTCTTTTTCAATCTCATTTCCTGCATTGTCTTCAGCTAAAACGGTAAGAAGGTATATTGAATTTTCATCGGGGAATAACACTGGGTACTCTAATGTATAAAGACCTTCACTAATTTCACTGGTTGCTAAAAATACATTTTCGTTGGCTGGACCACCTTTCAAATTTACAGACTTAATTGTAGATTCGTTGTCATCATTAATGCTTATCGTAATTTCATCCAATGACTTTATAGTTGCACCATTCTCAATTGAAAAGTCCAATGCTGGCGCTTTTATATCATTTTCAATTGATAAAAGTACCTTCTCAACATAGTTTTGATAGCTATCTTTGGCCCACGCAATGATTTCAAACGAGCCATGGCCCAAGCTTGAATAATTAGCGGTAGCCACGTAATTTGACCCTGAACGAAGTAATGACGCTGCTATATTTTCAATTACAACGCCGTCCTTTTTTATAATAATTCCTGTACTAGCAAGCTTGACTCTATCCCACGTGCTGCCCGAATTTAACTCAGTAATACTAAAGCTGATCTTCTTTTGAGCTTCATCATGTTCAATTATTTCATTAATGATTGGGTCTTGTGCATCCCACTCCCAAACATGGCTCAATGAACTGTCATACAGCCCTGGGTTTTCTGAGCTGCGTATTAGTGGTCTAGCACTGTAATACCCTACAGTGCCGGTTTTATTAAAAGGTATATTTGTATCTAGTACACATGAACTTTCACCTGCGGGTATCTTACATGAACCACCGTACATGCTTGTATACTGTTCATAATCTCTAGCTAAGCCTGTTATTCTAATTTTTGATATTACAGAATCACGCGCTTTATCACCCGAAGCCCTATAGGTTTTAGGTACCCAGCCTATGCCCTCAATGAAAGCCTCCGCATTTGTACCTTTAGGTGGTAATGTTGCTTCTGTAAACTCTGGGTTAGGGAAGGAAAGCGAGCTACAGCGATAGGTACTGCTATTTGTCCACCCTGCGTTTGGATAATTGAAATTCTTTGATGTGTTTGCAGGACCATATATCTTGAAATATGCGTATTCGTCATCTACTGAAACCAAACCGCGATTTGTTATGCCCGTGGTAGAGCCAGCAAATACAGATGCGCCAGGTGCTCCCCTATACGCTTCCTTCGATACGCGATAAATAGCTTCCAATGGATTTTTATTGATCGGTGTTTTGTCTGTAACCGGCCTGAAACCCGTTTGCCCCAAATAATCACCTGTGTACGTTGGGTCTTCAATTGCTACAATTTTAGGGCTCGGGCCACAACTAGAGTTATTATAAAAGTACATTTCTTTTTCAGCACTGTTCCCAGCTAAATCAAAAACTTCAAAAATGACTTTATGCTTACTGTACGTACTTGGAGGAAAAAAAACGGCAGCATTTGAGTTAGTGCCGCCATTACCTAGCATTGCTTTTTTCAATAGCGGATAGTAGGTAACATCTCCACTTTTATATAGTTGACCTTCTTTACCATCTGATTCCCAGTAGGTTCTATACATTATCTTATCAATACCTGATAAATTATCTTTCAAATCATTCAGCGTAAAATGCTGATCACTCGTATGACTGAACTTAGGTAGACCATCGGGCGCAGTCCCACCACCATAAGGAAATGACCATGTAAACGCTCCTAGTGTTGGGGGCGTGGTATCAATGATTAAATCATACGATTCTGAAGAAATTACACTGCCATTTGCACTCAAAATACTCGCAATTGCTTGATATTTACCGTCTGCAATGGAGTCAATTTTTAAAAGTGAGCTGTAATATTCATTACCATTCACGGTAATACGATCTGCAGGACCAAGCTTTTCACTCGTTAATGTTTTAACAACTTCATTCGCAGTATTTTTAATTGTTAACTGTACTAAGCGCTCTACACCAGCACTTAACGCAAATTGAATGTCATTATTTGTGCCAATATAAGCTTCCGTTGGCTTTTGTGCTTTTGTAACATTGCTAGAATCAGTGTAGTTAATCTCAAGTAACTCAGCTGAAACTGATGGGATTAAGCCACCAGCTGCTAGCAATAAAGTTGCTGTTGTGATTTTGTTCATGACAATACCTATTATGGATAATGTAGGTATTTTTAAACATTGAAAGGAAAAAGTTAAAAAATAGGACGCATAAATTAGTGCACTCTAGCTTATGCGTTTTTTTGGAACGGAAATGTTAACTTCCAAAATGAAATGTATGCATCTGATTTATATAAATTTACCCATAAATCTTTTTTATTGGCCAAATCACAATATTTTTCCATATATTCAACATCAAACTTATATTGAAAGAATTATTTTGAAACTCCGACTTTTCAACCTTGTTTTGAGCTACACCAATGTAGATATAGATAACCAAAACAAAAAATATAATGCTTCCATATTTTTCATTTACGAGCCAAATTAAGTCTCCTAATGCATATAGGATTATAAAAGGCCCTCCCATATACAAAGCGTACTTTAAAAAACCAATAGAATGATTTTTTGTTCCCTTTAATATTTTCGATACTTTTGATTTTATACTCATATAACGCTACCCATTTAAAGTAAGTATAATTAACCGACACTGTGCGGTGAAAACATAGAGGTGTTAAATATACGACCTCTAAATTATGGCGGTTAATCTTAATTAGTGATGCTAAATCAATCTGTGCACGTCAGTTGCTGGCCATAGAGCGTAATTTTAATATCACCACGTTGATGAAAGTTTAAGTAACCATTTCGAAGAGGCGCAACATCTTCAATTGCAATAGGCCTTAACAAGATACCTTCATCGGTAGTTACAGGCAGATTAGCCATAAGTTCATAAGTAAACTGTTGTTTGTTTGAACTACTCACTAATAACTCTAAATTAGGCTTTTCACCATCCTCAAAGGTAGGCTCACCTTTAACGTTTATTTCATTAGTAACGGTTTTAATAATCTGCTCAGTCGGTTCGTACTCAATTTCAAGTGTCGAAGATATGAGTTGGCTTTCGCCAGTGACTATAAACTGCCATTTTTCACAGGCTGAAACGGTGGATATACTGCTAATACTTGCTGCAATCAATCCAATTTTAATGATATTCATTTTAGACCTTTCATGTGGATTTTTTCTAATCTTACTTAGTCTCAAGTGCAAATCAAAAATTTACAGATAGCATTTTTAACCTCTGTAAAATTTAATGTTGTGGTAGCCGGTTGATATTATTTGACGAAATCATGTGTTATTAACTCGAATAATGGAAAGCAGTTATGAAACTTAAAAAGAGTAATATTGTACTCGCTTTAGCCGCAGCCTTTGCAATCAATGGATGTGGTAGTGAGGAAGATGAAAAAAGTGCTGGAATTAGTTTTCCAGAAGACACCCCCCCATCAATTTCTATTGAGTCGGCAAAACTTGTTAATGAACCCGGTGACTCTGTTTTAGATAGCAGTGTGCGCTTGTCGCTCTCAAAAGCAGCAAAAGAAGAAGTGACATTAAGTTATGAAGTGACCGCTATTACAGCTAGTTCAGGTTTAGATTTTGAAGCGATTGCAGGTGAAATAACGATCCCAATCGGCTCATTAAGTTCGACTATCTCGTTTAAAGTGTTACCAGATGGCCTTGATGAAGAAGATGAAACATTTTTGATTTCAATCTCAGACCCTAAAAATGCCACATTAAAAACAGGGTTTACTGAAAGTATTATTACAATAAGAAACACTGATCCAACGCCTAGTGCTGGGTTTGTGACTGATGTTGCAAGTGTGACTGAAGACACAGGTTTGTTTTCTGTTGAGCTGGAAATAGATACAGCGTCCGGTAAAGATATACACCTAAGGGATCCCCAAAAATAATTATTAAGTTTCAATTACATCACTCACATCCATATTTTTCCAATCGATTTGCACTACTACCTGTACGAAATAGGCTAGTCCTTCCAAATAATCTCGCCGTC
>NZ_JACJEW010000083.1:0-13356 GCF_014164315.1 Pseudoalteromonas sp. SG44-1 | reverse complement strand
TGAACGCTGTTCAAAATCCAAATACGTTTGCTTATATAGGCAACCAAGTAAAAATATCGTACCAAGGTTTTATGATCACAGTAGAGCTAGGCCCAACGTTCAATACAATAATAGCTGCCGAAAAAGTTTAAACATCGACAGCTCAAAATATTTAAACAGCGTTTAAAGTGTATTTAAAGGAAAGTTAAACGATCAGAAATGATCTAATTCTAAACGTACAATGAGCAGGAATGATCGGGTAATGAGTCAGTTTGAACAGGTTTCGTCTAAAACCAAGCGTAATCCGAATTTACTTGATTTTGCGCTCAGGGTTCATCAAACCCAGTAATAATGGGCTTTTCCAAAAGACGAGGGCGAAAATCCCCATATCATCATTATTCTAGAAATGAACAACCCCTTACAGTTGTTACTTATAAAACTCACTCCATTTAACATAATATAAATTATAGGTTATTAAATAAATTACTGTGAACCTCTGCAAATACACCACTAGAACCACCCACTAAGTCCAATACTAGACGGTATCGGACTTAGTGGTGATTTATTTCAATAATACAGTTTAATTCGAGTATCTTTCTTGAGCTTCATTATCGCTTAGCATAGTATTAAAAATACAATTTAAGCTGTATCACAAGAAGTAAACAATATGGAATTTGTGCGCCCGTTAGAACCAATCCTAATAATTGATGATGTTCAAGATATACGTGACTACTTAAATCAGATCTTAACTGAGTTAGGTTTTGAAGATATTCTTGAAAGCAGAGATTTTGAATCGGCTAAAACGTTGATTGATGAAAAATCCCCGAATGTTATCTTTCTCGATATTGAACTGCCCGATACCGATGGTACAGAAATTCTTGAATACTTAAATGACAATTACCCACATACACATGTTGTCATGTGCTCTGGCCATAACAGCCTCGAAAATGTTCAAAATACTTGGGAACTAGGTGCTAAAGGTTTTATTGCAAAACCATTTAATGCTAAAAAAGTTGATACGGTCATGAAACGCCTCGAACTCATTTAATGTAATTTATCAACCTACAAGGTTACTATGAAACAGTCCGTACAAGCGATCATTGATGATTTATCTCAGGTTATTTTTGGCAAACAGCAACAAATAAAACTCGCGTTAACCTGCTTATTTAGCCAAGGTCATTTATTAATTGAAGATTTGCCAGGTATGGGTAAAACCACTTTATCGCATGCACTTGCTGCGGTATTAGGTTTATCATATCAACGAGTGCAATTTACCAGTGATTTATTACCCTCAGACATACTGGGCTCAAGTATTTTTAATGCCAATGAGCATAAATTTACTTTTCATAAAGGGCCTATCTTCAGTCAAGTTGTTTTAGCGGACGAAATAAATCGCGCAGGTCCAAAAACACAAAGCGCTTTATTAGAGGCAATGGAAGAAAACCAAGTTACTATGGATGGTGATAAACATGCCCTACCAACACCATTTTTTGTTATAGCAACTCAAAACCCTTTATATCAATCAGGTACTTATCCTTTACCTGAATCTCAATTAGACCGTTTTTTTATTCGTATTAGTTTGGGTTTTCCACCTAAAGAAGCTGAACGTAAACTCATTTTAGGCCAACATAATCGTGATTATGCACACTTACCTGTACGTATCGATACACAACAATTAATTGAAATACAAAATAAAGTAAGTGCTGTTATGTTAAGTGAACCGGTTGTTGATTATATTTTGGCGCTTGTATCTGCTACCCGAAATAACAGCCAATTTGCTAATGCGTTATCTCCACGGGCCAGTATTGCAGTTGGCAAAGCCGCGAAAGCATGGGCGTTTATTGATGGTCGTGACTTTGTTACCCCTGATGATGTGCAAACTATTTTTGCTAGTGTTAGCGAACATCGTTTAGGTCTGCAGCATGATGTTAGCTCACAACAGATCAAACAATTAATAAATACTGTTGATGTGCCACTTTAAGGTATGAACAATAAAACAGGAAAGCGCCCTACTTTTTGGTTTCAGTTTAAAGCTAAGGTTTTCAAGCTATTACTAAGAAATAAACATAATACCGAACATCTTACCTTAACGCATAACACAATATATGTTTTGCCATCAAAATTGGGCGTGAGCTTTTTAGTGGTTACTATGCTTAATTTTATATTAGGCATTAATTATCAGAATAATCTGATTTTAGCGATGGCTTATTTAATGCTTGTCGTAATGATATTTTCGCTACTTATGGGTTATAGCAATCTTAAAGGATTAAAAATTGATTATAAAAATCATATAGCTAGCTATGCTCCCTGCTCTGCATTATTAGAGCTGCAACTAAAAACCGAAAAAAAATGTCAATCATTGCAGTTTATTTATGAAAATAAAACCCTCACAACCGTTGATGAAATAACCAGTCAAAAGCAAATAGTTAATTTAGATTTAGGATTAAAAGAACGTGGTGAATACCCCTTGCGCCGATTAAAAATAATCAGCAAGTACCCGTTTGGATTAGTATCGGTATGGAGCTACATGCAATTAGCACATACGGTATTTGTCTACCCGCAACAACTCAAACCATTGCATGAAGCTAGTTTGCAAAATAACCACAACACTGATGATGGCCTGCATAAAAACAGCCATGGTAGTGATGAATTTGATGGTTTAAATATTCATCAAACTGGTATGAATATGAAACGAATATCATGGAAACATTACGCAAAAACTCAGCAATTAATGGTAAAAGAGTTTGTAAATTATTCAGCCCAAAGTGTTGTTTTTGATTTTAATCAGTTACAAGGAAATACCGAATCCCGCCTACAACAATTAAGCTATTTAGTAACTCAGGCTTACTCACAAGGCGTTAGTTATGGCCTGCAATTAGAAGCAGGACTATACGCGATCAGTGATACCAAAGAACATTGTAAACAGTGTTTAGAAGCACTAAGCCGTTTTGCAAAGGATGAAAATGAAAGTCACTGATAATTTAACCGCGATCAATTTGTCGTTATCTATTGTTTATATTTTAGTGCTGAGTTTTATTTTTACTGAGTTACCTCCTCTATTTAATACATTATTAGCTAGTTTGTGTATTTGGAATCTAGCCGTTACCTTATTGAAAAGAAATAAACCCACTGCCATATTAGCAAATACTTTGGCCGGTTTGAGTCTATTGATCTTGTTTTATGACGTAGGTTTTAGCGATACGGTGACTTTATTTGTTGCGATGCTGATCCTCTCTAGCTTATTTAAATTACTGCAAGCCAATACAAAAAAGCATTATCAAACTATCATTTTGTTAAGTTTTTTTAGTCTCTCAACAGTATATCTATTTTCTCAGAGCTTATTTGCTACGCTAGTAATTAGCATGCTATATATTTTAAATTTTGCGCTTTTAGCGCTGATTGAATCTAAACATAGTTTAAAAATTGCAGCTAAAGACAGCTGCAAACTTTTGTTGCTAGCACTACCTTTAGCGATATTTTTATTATTATTGTTACCGAAACTTCCCGCATTTTGGCAATTACCGGGGCCAAAACTCGCTAAAACCGGTTTGTCAGAAAGTGTTGATCCATTTGATATAGCCAAACTGTCTAATTCAGATGAGTTAGTATTTCGAGCTAAATTTGATCAGCAAAAGCCATCTTCCCCCTATTACTGGCGAGCGATTATACATGATGAGTTTGATGGTAAACGCTGGTTAATATCGGACATTTTAAAAAGCCAGCAAGTAATTGACCAAATCACCTCAGCTGAACGTGGTGAACCATTATATAGTTATCAAATTTTTGCAGAGCCTGGCGCTAAGCCTTGGCTTTATGGTTTACAGTTTGCCGACTCGGCCCATCAAGATGTAAAAACAACCAGCAATGGATTACTGCTGCGGAAACGTTTTTTAGCTAATAGTATCAGCTATACAGCCCAGAGTTATGCTTTTAGCTTGGCTGAACTCTCTCGCTCTGCACACTATCAAAACGTGCAGCTTAGTTTATTAGCTAAAGAGACTAATTTACAGTCGCAGTCTTTAGCTAAACGTCTGTATGAACAACATAATAACGATGATCAGGCTTTTTATTTAGCACTGTATGACTACTTTGCCAATAATAACTTTAGCTATACCTTAACGCCGGATCCAATTACCGGTAACAACACCCTTGACCAGTTTTTATTTGCTAATAAACGTGGTTTTTGTGGCCATTATGCCAGCACGGCTGCATTTATGTTTAGAAGTGTTGGTATTCCTGCCCGCGTTGTTTCGGGGTACTTAGGTGGTGAGTATAATCAACAAAATAGTTATATGAGCATCTATCAATATGATGCCCATGCATGGGTTGAAGTATTTATAAAAAATAAAGGTTGGCAAATTTTTGATGCAACTGCGGTTGTTTCACCTGAACGATTAAACGGATCTTTATCACAGCACTTGCAGCTTAATAGCGAATTTACTAGCAACTTGAGTTTTGGCTTATTACGATTGAGTAATATTGCTGGTATTAACTGGTTAAGGCTTAAGCTTGAAAATCTTGATTACCAATGGACAAATTGGGTGTTAGGTTTTGACCAGCAAAAGCAATCTTCCCTGCTAAAAGAATTATTCGGTAATAAACAGTTTTGGCAAATTTCACTGATCGTGATAGCAACCGTATGTTTAGCCTTTATTTGTTACTTTGTGTATTTGTCTTGGCCTAAAAAGCCAGAATCGCCAGCGCATTCACTCGCAAAAGACTACCTTACTGTTGTGCGTTGGTGTAATAAGCAAGGTATTTCTGCACCGTCAAATCAAACGCCGCTGCAATTTTTAGCATATGCAGCTCAACAGCTGCCTAACAAGCGGACATATATCATGCAATTTGCGCAATTATACTCCGATGTGCGTTATCGCCAGCTAATATTTAGCGCTTATCGTAAAAAACACAGTAAAAATCTGGTAAAATTAATTAAAACAACAACTAAGAGAACTCTATGAATGCAGTCGTGATTGGCGTTATTTTAATGCTTGGCCTTACTTTAGCCCGCGTTAATGTAATTGTTGCTATGACTTTAAGTGCTTTAGTCGCCGGTTTAACCGCCGGACTTAGCTTAAACGATACCCTAAACGCATTTAACGCAGGCCTCTCTGGCGGAGCTGAGATCGCTCTAAGCTATGCAATGCTAGGCGCATTCGCTGTTGCGATTTCAAAATCAGGCTTAACGCGCATTTTAGCTGCAAAACTACTCGCTAAAGTAAATAACAATAGTAGTAATAGCGAAACGAATTTAAGCTATTTTATTTTACTGATAATTTTAGTGTGTGCAATTTCATCGCAGAACCTAGTCCCAGTTCATATAGCTTTTATACCAATTTTGATACCCCCGCTACTGGTTATATTTAATAAACTAAGGTTAGATCGACGTGCTATTGCCTGTATTTTAACGTTTGGTCTAGCAACCTCATATATGGTTTTACCCTATGGCTTTGGTGGAATTTATTTATACTCGATTTTACATAAAAACTTAGTGGAAAATGGCTTAGATATCATTAATACCCAAGTACCTATGGCGATGATCATTCCTGCCTGTGGCATGTTAGTTGGGTTAATTGTAGCTGTGTTTATCAGTTATAGAAAACGTCGGGATTATCAGCATGATGAACATCAAGAGCACGCAACTAATGTGGTTGTAGAACAACCTAAAAAAGTATTGTTAGTCGGTATTACAGCGGTATTAGCCTCTTTAGCAGCACAAAATGTCAGTGGTTCAATGATTTTAGGTGGCTTAGTTGGGGTGATGATTTTTAGTTTGTTTGGCGTAGTTAAGTGGGAGCAAAATAGCGACGTATTTAGCAAAGGCGTAGCAATGATGGCAATGATTGGATTTATCATGATCTCAGCTCAAGGGTTTGCCTCTGTAATGAAAGCGACAGGCGATGTGACTAGCTTAGTACAAAGCGCCGCATTGATTATTGATGGCAACAAACCTTTGGCAGCTGCACTAATTTTATTAGTTGGTTTAATGATCACCATGGGGATTGGCAGCTCATTTTCCACAGTGCCAATAATAGCAACCTTGTTTGTGCCACTGTGCTTAGAGCTTAACTTTTCAATGATGGCAACCGCGGCTTTAGTGGGAACCGCAGGTGCTTTAGGCGATGCTGGTTCCCCTGCTTCCGATTCAACCTTAGGACCAACTTCCGGCTTAAACGCTGACGGTCAGCATGATCATATCTGGGATTCAGTTGTGCCTACTTTTATCCACTTTAATATTCCATTACTAATATTTGGCTGGATAGCCGCTATGGTGCTTTAATACCTTGAATGTGAGTAACCAAGCAGAGAATAGATTAAGACCCCTACTTGGTTACTCAATTATTGTTTTAACGCAGATGCTAAAGATATATAACAGTGCAAAATAGTATGATGTGTTCTTTTTATAAAGCAAAGAAAGCACCATAAAAGTGCTTTCTTAACTTAACAACTCGGTTTAAAAACCATAAATCATCTTATCGCATACAACCGGCGTAGGTCTGTGATTGTCATCGACCGCAACGAATGTAAAACTCCCAGTAATTGCCGAGTGTTTATCATCCCTGTGCATTGTTTCTAAGAATATTTCAACGTCTACTCTTAAACTTGTATTGCCTACATGCACAACTTTTGAGATCAATTCAGCGAAGGTTCCAGCTGGAATAGCTTCTTTAAAATCAACTCTATCTGATGAAATGGTTACCAATGGTTTACGGCAAAAGCGCGTTGCAGCAATAAATGCAACTTCGTCCATCCATGCCAATGCATCACCACCAAACAAGGTATTGTGGTGATTAGTGCGCCCAGGAAATACTGTTTTTGTGACCGAAGTCGTTGAGTCTTTAATACGCTGAGCAATTATTTCTTCACGGTTTACTTGAGTTGTCATGTTCTCTACTTTTGGTTTGCTAATTTATCTAACATCATAAGTGCAGGATCAAGGCGTTCGCCTTTCCAATTAAAACGCCAATCCAGATGAGGGCCAGTTACACGACCAGTCGCACCAATTTCAGCTATTTTATCACCGCGTTTAATGGTATCCCCTACTTTTACATCAAGCTTACTTAAGTGTATGTAGGTAGACGTGACACTGTGGCCATGATCTAAAATTAAAGTTCCACCAGAGTAATAAAGGTCGTTATCAGCAAAAACAACGGTACCACTGACAGGCGCATAAACAGGACTGCCTGTCTTGTTGGCTATATCTAAACCAAAATGTGGCCGACGAGGCTCACCATTAAAATAGCGTTGGCTACCATACACACCCGAAATACGCCCTTGTGCAGGTTTGTAAACTGGATCTAAAAAGTACCTAAGCTCAGAGTCAACTTTTCGGGCATTTCTTACTGCCACAGCTTCGCGGCTGATACGGTCACTTACCGCTTTTGGCGGTGACACATATTTACTTGCCACTCCAGTAATTTTATCAATTTTATAATCACGTTTAGTGATCTCAATCGCTTGTTGATGTTTGACACCGTCTGCATCAACCCAGGCTAATTGATGGGTTAATTTAGCATCACGGCCAAAGCCAAATACAAACTCACCTTGTGCGGTGATTTTTAATGCTTGGCCATTAAAAATAACTGACTTAACCCCATCAATTTGACCCGTCACTAACCCGCCTTGGGTTAAGTGACCTTTTAGCTCCACTGCATCAGCAAAAAAGCTCACAGTAGCAAATAACGAAACGGCTAATAATTTACGCATAACAAATGGACCCTTTGGCCACACCTTCGTATGCTGTGACTTTTACGTCATTGTCAGGATGCTGCGCTTTAACTTGCTCAGCAAGGTAACCTGCAATACATTCAACCGTAGTATCAATGGGTAAAATATCACACCGTTCTTTACTTATTGCCATTTCAAAATAGCCTTGTGCGGCGGTATAGGCAAAACAGAGGTCATTTTCTTTGGCGCTGATGTGCTGTAGCTGCGGCGCTTGAATTTGATCTTCTGCTGTAGCTAAATAAATATCTTGCCATTTATCAGCCCATTGCTTTTGTAATCGTGGCATTGCAATGCCATCAAGGGCAATACCAATTTGCGAACGGTGACCATGAATAATACGCTGGCAATTACCGTCGTGCTTTTTAAGGCCATGACTATAGTGATAATAAAAACTCTTACTATGCTCTGGCTTTAACTCAATTTCGATTTTATCGATATTGCTTGGTAACTGCGGCATGATTGTAGCAATTAGAAATTCAATAACTGACTGCTCATTAATAACATCAGCATCAATTAAACAAAACGCTTGGTTTGGCGCGCTCATTGCTAAGTGGTGATCATCACCAAAGGTACAATCAAGTGTTGTGTAGTCACCATGGTTTTCAACTTGGCCGTTAATTTGGTTGCCAATGGCCAGCTTGTGATCAATACATTGGTCTATAATGCCTTTGATTTGCTTTTTAACTAAGCCAAAATCAAGCACCATAGACTCTTCATTTAACTTGCCATGCAAGGTTAAATCAACAATCCAGCTCTCGCCAACTGCGCCTCGTTTATTACACAAGTAAGAAAAATCAATTACGGTAAGTGCGTTAACAAAAAGGATCATAAACTTCCTTTATACTGGTTAAAAAATCACGGTAATTATAATGATTTTTGCTAGTAATTGCGCGATTTAATCGTGTAATTAGCATGTTCTTCACCTAAGCGGTGGTATTTCGTGCAAATAAATTATTTTTTTAACTGCTCCGAGTTGTTTAGCGTACAAGTGTACGCTAAAGTACGTGGCAATTTATAAGCGATGAAAAGTGTTATGGAACCTAAAAATAGTTATACAAAAGAAGATTTGATCCTATGTGGTCAAGGTGAAATGTTTGGAGAAGGCAATTGTCGTCTACCAAGTGACAACATGTTAATGATGGACCGTATCGTCTCAATCACTGATGACGGTGGAGAGCATGGTAAGGGTGAAATCGTTGCTGAGCTTGATATTAACCCTGATCTTTGGTTTTTTGCTTGTCACTTTAAAGGTGATCCAGTCATGCCAGGTTGTCTTGGTTTAGATGCAATGTGGCAACTGGTTGGCTTTTTCCTTGGTTGGTCTGGTGGTCCTGGTCTTGGCCGTGCGCTAGGTGTAGGTGAAGTTAAATTTACTGGGCAAATTTTACCAACAGCAAAAAAAGTGACCTACCGTTTGACCATGAAGCGCGTTATTAAACGTAAATTATTCATGGGGATGGCTGATGGTACTGTTGAAGTAGATGGCCGCGTTATCTACGAAGCAAAAGATTTAAAAGTTGGTTTATTCCAAGATACTAGCGCGTTTTAATTTTGTAATTAAAACCCAGCTACAAAAACGCCGCTGTTTCATAAACAGCGGCGTTTTTGCTTTAATTCAATACTTAAAAATTAGGTTTTATACATATTGCGATTTTCTATCGCTTCGCGCCAACCGCCTAACCACTCTGATTTTGGGTCTACTTGTTGATAAGGGCATAGGTCTTTTGAACGGCCCGCGAGGCCTGCTTTAAAGCCTTGAGAATGAGCTCTTTCTAACCGATCTCTTTTCTGTCTCTTCATAGGTAAATCCTCACCTTTTATATTTATATATTTGTAGTGTTCGTGACATCTACATTTAATGAATAGTTAATAAAACTGTTAAATTCAAATCACAAAAGCAATTAAATAAATTGACTTTAACTAAGCTGCTGATGCAAAAATGAATTAACATATAAAAAAGTAAAGTGGTCGTACCATCTTCTGTGCGACCCATATATGTACAAAAAATTACGACTATCTAATCACTAACACGCAGTTTCCTGCTCTAATTGTGACTGCGGTTTATGGGTGAAGTTCCTATAAAAAATGTAATTATGACAAATTTATTTCAACTCATTAATAGTAAAGAAGTTTAATTTTTGAACTTATTTCAGACCACTTTACTGCGGCTTATTCACACTTAATTAGCCCACATTTCACGTACATTTTTAAATTGTTTAATAATTAATCCTTGCAACTATACCCAAACCACCTCAATATACAGAATTCAGCGTTTCACAGGGGCTTAGTATCAAGGCGTTACTTTGCAACAATGGCAGCCCCTTTTAAGAAGTAACAACGCTGAGAGTAAGTGCCTGTGAAACGCCCAACGGGTTGGTTTAAAAGCGATTTATACTGCGTTATTGATTTTAACAATAGAACCACTATTACTTGCAATCAATGCCTTGCCTAAATCGCTTTTAATTCCAACTGAAACTCGCATCTTGAGGTGGTTTGGGTATATTAATACGATCGGTCTAATATGTGTTTATGCTAAAAAACAGTCAAAATCCACCACGACGTGGTCGCCCACCAAAAGTTGCCCGCAGTAATGCCGACACCAAAGCGTTACTTATTGCTACGGGGGTAGAAACACTTACCGAGTTTGGCTTCAGTGCCACAGGACTTGATACTATTTTAAAAAAAGTAGGTGTTCCAAAAGGTTCTTTTTACCACTACTTTAATAATAAAGATGCCTACGGCTTAGCTGTTATAGACGCTTATAACGATTACTTTGTTGCTAAACTTATTCGCTATCTAGGGGCAAGCGATATCCCTCCTTTAGAGCGACTAATCAATTTCACCCAAAGTGCAGCAAGGGGTATGCAAAAGTACGATTTTAGTCGCGGTTGTCTAGTCGGTAATTTAAATCAGGAACTAAACCACCTCAGCGATGACTTTAAAAATAAACTATTAACCAGCTACGAGATTTGGCAACAACATGTGCAAGTTTGCTTGGCACAAGCTCAGCAGGAGCGTGTTATTGCAGCCAACGTGAATACCACACAAATGAGTGAATTTTTTTGGATTGGCTGGGAAGGTGCTGTAATGCGTGCCAAGCTAACTAAAAATACTCAGCCACTTATTTTATATACTGAAATGTTTTTACGTGCATTGCTTAGGTAACGGCTTAAGTAATTGCTCTTTATTCATAACAATTAAAAGACGATCGGTCTAAATGGAGTCCAGATGAACAATCAATTTAAAGCCATTGTTATAAATAATACTGACGATAAGTATACCGCGTCAGTACAAACACTAAATAATAGCGAATTACCCAATCTCCCTGTCAAACTAGATGTGCTTTACAGCACCCTAAATTATAAAGATGGTCTAGCTATTACAGGAAAAGGCCCCGTGGTGCGCTCATTTCCTATGGTGCCGGGTATTGATTTAGTGGGTAAAGTAACAGCCAGTGATTCTAGCGAGTTCGCTATTGATCAGTTGGTATTACTAAATGGCTTTGGTGTTGGCGAAAAATACTGGGGGGGTCTGGCTCAACAAGCCGCTGTTAATGGCAATTGGTTGCTCCCACTCCCAACGTCGTTAACACCTAAACAGGCCATGCAAATTGGTACTGCCGGTTACACCGCGATGCTCAGTATTATTGCGCTTGAAAAGCAAGGCATCACTCCCGAATCTGGTGATATTTTAGTTACGGGTGCAAACGGTGGTGTAGGTAGTTTTGCCGTCTATTTACTTAATCTACTAGGTTTTACCGTAGTTGCAGCAACAGGTCGTGTAGATCAAAGCGAACATTTAAAACAACTTGGCGCCTCTGAAGTGATCGATCGAAATGAGCTATCAAATCCAGGTAAGCCATTAGCAAAAGAACGTTTTGCTGCAGCCATTGATTCGGTTGGCAGTCATACCCTTGCTAATATTTGTGCTTCTTTAAAGTATGGCGGTGTAGTTACTGCTTGCGGTTTAGCACAAGGCATGGATTTTCCTGCATCCGTTGCGCCGTTTATTTTGCGTGGTATTTCATTAATCGGCATAGACAGTGTAATGCGTCCAAAGGTCGACCGCATCCAAGCATGGCAACGTCTAGGTGAGCTTGTTGAGCAGAGCTACTTAGATAAAATATCGACTGAAATTAATTTAGAGCAGGTTATTAACGCGGCTGATGAGCTGATGGCCGGAAATATCCGAGGCCGTGTAGTAGTAAATTGCCAACAGTAAAAATAAGTTCTACCAATCGTGTTAAGTTACTAAGTATTTATAGCGACATAGAAATGCAGTAATAACAAGGCAGGAATTTTGACATGTCGTTGTTCTACTTGAAAAATTACTGACGTAGTTAGCGCTTCATTTAGCCCGCTAGAATGGTTAAATATTTAACTCAATTGGTATTATTAAAGCTTCTTGTAAAAGAAGCTTTAATTTCTTCGTCATTACACGCCTAAAGCAGCAAGCTTTTCGTTTAATTCGTCTTTTGAAATTAAACTCATTTCATACTGTTTTTTAACTTTACGAATAGTGTCAAAATTATCAAGTTTTAATCGTGCTTTAGCTAATTTCTGTTCTTTTTCTGCTACAGAGATCACATCAAGTTTAACGGCTTTTTCAAGCTTCTCTTTTTCTTGATCGTATTCTTTTTGAAAAATTGCTTTTTCTTGAATGATGATTTGATCTTTTAGCTTTTTCTCAATTTCAATAGCTTCATCTTCAAGCTCAATTTTTTTCTCAAGTAACGGTTCAACACGGTTTAATGCTTCTTGCAAAGCACTTTCGATATTTTGTCCTTGGTTTTCTAGTAAATTTTCTACGTATTTTTTACCAATATCTTGATAACCAATATTTAGCTGCCCTTCTATTGAAGTGATCTCAGAGCGGATCGCCGATAACTTTGAGTTCTCTTTCATTGAGGTGCTCATATCAGAGCTTAGTTTAGACGTTGATTCGCTGATATTTGAACCAATAGTGGTAGCTTGTGTTTTAATTTTATTAAAAAGACCCATGTATATTATTCCTTAAATCTATCATCCAATGTTGTGGCGTCATGCCAATACTTATTAAAGCACACTAATATTACCGATAAACTAAACAAATGTAAATTACACAAGCAAACTGACTTGATATTCTTGTATCAAATTATCGTGATAAAAATTATAATTCTGAGATTAGATTTTAGAAAAAGAGTGTAAAACATGAGTAATGAAGATTTATTCGGCAATAACCCGCTACAAGGCGTTAAACTTGAGCAAGTTGTATCAGAGTTAGTTGATCAATATGGGTGGGAGCTTTTACATGCTTATCTACTGCTAAATTGTTTTAAAAACAACCCTGACATCAAATCTGCAGTTAAATTTTTGCGTAAAACCCAGTGGGCACAAGATAAAGTTGAAAACTTTTATCTTTATAGATTAAAAAATCTACCTAAACCCGATGATGTTCAATATGAACTACCACCACGTGACCGCGTTATTCCTGAAGATCATAAACCAGGTGAACCATGTGAGTTAAGTTTTAGTGACGCAAAACGTATTCAAGCGAAAAAAGAAGCCAAAGATCGTGCACGGACGCGCAAACAACGCTCAAATGCCAGTAATCCTTGGGGGAACTAAGTGCTAAGTGCTAAGTGCTAAGTGCTAAGTGCTAAGTGCTAAG
>NZ_JACJEW010000082.1:0-13506 GCF_014164315.1 Pseudoalteromonas sp. SG44-1 | reverse complement strand
ATCGTCTAAATCAAATTCGTCTTCTTCAGCCAGCTCTGGCTCTGCTATTGCTTTATCGCCAGTCTCATCAATTAAACTATCGATGTCGTCTAAATCAAATTCATCTTCTTCAGCCAGCTCCGGCTCTGCTGTTGCTTTATCGCCAGCTTCATCAAGCAGACTGTCAATATCGTCTAAATCAAATTCGTCTTCTTCAGCCAGCTCTGGCTCTGCTATTGCTTTATCGCCAGTCTCATCAATTAAACTATCGATGTCGTCTAAATCAAATTCATCTTCTTCAGCCAGCTCCGGCTTTGCTGTTGCTTTATCGCCAGCTTCATCAAGCAGACTGTCAATATCGTCTAAATCAAATTCGTCTTCTTCAGCCAGCTCCGGCTCTGCTGTTGCTTTATCGCCAGCTTCATCAATTAAACTATCAATATCGTCTAAATCAAATTCGTCTTCTTCTGCCAGCTCAAGCTCTACAGTCGCTTTATCGCCAGCTTCATCAATTAAACTATCAATATCGTCTAAATCAAATTCGCCTTCTTCAGCAAGCTCTGGCTCTGCAGTTGCTTTATCGCCAGCTTCATCAATTAAACTATCAATATCGTCTAAATCAAATTCATCTTCTTCTGCCAGCTCTGGCTCTGCTGTTGCTTTATCACCAGCTTCATCAATTAAACTGTCAATATCGTCTAAATCAAATTCGTCATTATCGCCGTCATTCTTATCTGTCGGTTGATTACTACTTTGTTCATCAATCAATGCATCAATGTCAAAATCATCACCTTCATCTGCTAACTCTTCACTGAGTGCTGCTAAGTCATCATCTGAATCAAGCGAGTCATCTAATTCAGCAGTCGGTTCATCGCTGTCATTAGCAAATAAATCATCTAGATCTGCTGCACTTAAAATATCGCCATCATTGTTGTCAGCTTTAATATCTAAATCAATGTCGTCACCTAAGCTATCATCATCTGCTTGATCAAAATCTTGCTGCATGAAGATATCAAGTTCATCATCTTCTTTAGCTTCGTCACTTTCATCAGAAAATACAATGTCGTCGCTCAGTAAGCCATCTAATTCGTCTTGATTTAATAAACTGTCACCATCCTCAAACGCATCATCAATATTGTCATCAAAAATAATATCGTCGTCATCTGGTAAAATATCGTTCTCAAGATCATCAAGCTGAATACTTACATCATCGTCTTCTTGAACTGGATCTGGAATAATTGGATCAAGTGATGGTCCTAAGTCAACATCATCCTCTGTTGTATAACTAGGGCTTTGTGGTAAAAATTCGTCATCATCTGTGCTTTCATCTTCTTTATTACGTTTACGTAAAAACATCACGATTGCAAAGATGATCAATAACGCTGGAATTGTCATTAATAAAATAAGAACTAGCGGATTGGCTAACAGCCCAGCAAAGTCAAACTCACTAGTCTCTTCGAGCTTTTTTGCTTGTTGTTGCTCTATAATTTCGTTCTGTTTTGCAATCAATTCAGAAAGTTGGCGTTGAATTTCACTGTCTTTACCAAGTTGCTCACGAATAATTTCAAGTTCTTTAGACACGCCAGTTAACTGTTGCTTTAATTTGCTGTTTTCAACTAAGATTTCTTCGACATTATCAACAGACGACTTAAACTGTTTTTGTAATTCAACAAGTTGACTGCCCTGTTGGGTTTTAATGCTGTTGATTTCTTGTTTTAATTCTTGCTTAGCTTCATCAACATCCACTTTGCGTGCTTGAGTTACTTTGGTTTGTGAAGCAGTAATTTCGCTGTTCGTAAGCGTGCCATTTTTCTTTTTTTCCCATAGCTCATCATCTTGCTCTGAGCGCTGTTTGGCAAGCTCTGGGCTTACTGCGCGGATATCGGCTAAGGTAGGAATTTTTAAATACGCACCATCGCGCATATGATTGAGATTTTGATCTAAAAATGATTGCGGATTTTTTTCATATAAAGCCTGCATAACCTGATAAATACTGACGGAGTTATCTGGTCGCACTTTTGCAGCAATTCGCCATAGCGTATCGGTTGGCTTTATTGGCCCAATAGAACGCCCTTGAACGCCATAATCAACGCCTTTAGGGCCTTTAAGTTGGCTGCCGTCTTGGGAGTATATCGGTGTTACCACCAATGCAGACGCTAATAAGAGGAGTGTAGCTAAACCGCGCATGCTGATCCTTTAATGTTTAAATGTTAACGCAGCGCCATTAAATTAGACGCTTAAACATTGATTATTTCTTGCAGAAATAACGTACATAAATAAATAGTTAATTAAGTCTTTCCTGCAAGCTCTATTCCAGTTGCAAACTATAAACCAGTTGCGGCTTAATATCCATCGCAACACTTTGATACGTAATAGCTTAAACTTTATTAGCCGGAAGAGTTTTTTATCGTTAAGATTAAGTTTATACGCTTTTAGCAGCTATGCGGCAATTATTTGGCAGTTAAAAAATAAAAAAGCGACAAACTGCCGCTTTTCTTGCTTTTAATTAAAGATAGTTCGCTATCAACTCTTCAGCTATTTGCACGCTGTTCGTTGCGGCCCCTTTACGGGTATTATCACTTACAACCCACATATTTAAACCATGCGGATGTGAGATATCTTGACGTAAGCGCCCTACATACACAATGTCATTACCACTTGCATCCGTAACCGGGGTTGGGTAATCCCCTTCGTCTTCTATAAGTTCAAGCCCTGGCGCGTCATTAAGTAACTGTTTTACATGTTCAAAGTCGTAAGGCATACGTGTTTCAATGTTAATCGCTTCTGAGTGACCAAAAAATACCGGAACTCGTACACACGTCGGATTAACAGCAATTGTGGTATCACCCAGAATTTTATGGGTTTCGTTAACCATCTTCATTTCTTCACGGGTGTAACCGTTATCTTCAAAAACATCAATTTGTGGGATAACATTAAACGCCATCTGCTTTGGAAATATTTCGCTATCTACAGGGCGTGCATTCATTAAATTAGCAGTTTGTTTTGCAAGTTCATCAACCGCTTTTTTGCCTGCACCCGATACTGCTTGATAAGTAGATACATTAATACGATCGATGCCGTATGCATCATAAATAGGTTTTAATGCCACCATCATTTGAATAGTTGAGCAATTAGGATTAGCAATGATATTGCGATTTCTAAAATCAGCAAGGCTTGCTGCATTTACTTCTGGCACAACCAGTGGTATTTCAAAATCATTTCTAAAGTGCGAAGTGTTATCAATTACTACACATCCTGCATCAGCGGCAATAGGTGCGTATTTTTCTGACACACTGCCACCAGCAGAAAATAAACCAATATGCGCTTGGCTAAAGTCAAACCCTTCAACGTCCTGCACTTCAATAGTTTCACCACGAAACTTAATATCTTCACCAGCGCTGCGACTACTTGCCAATAAAAATAATTGATCAACAGGAAACTTACGATCTTCTAACGTTTCAATAATTTGGCGACCAACAAGACCTGTAGCGCCAAGTACGGCAACATTATATTTTTGTGACATGTGTATTCCTCGTTTAACAGCCGCCATTGTGGCCGCTGTTTAAATTTTAAGTTATTCGACTACGAAACCAAGCCCTTGCAGCAAAGGCGAATATGCGCCTGCACCTAGCACTTTGACTGTGCTAAATTCACGTCGAATGGGGTAGTTTTTACGTAAGCTATCAAACCCTTCACTTGCTAAGTTGCATCGCAAAATACCATCATCACGACGCACATCGTAAACCAGATGGATCAACTGACCTAAATCAGCTTCGCTAAAGGTTTCTTGTAATGTAACTTGGGTAAACGCGGGCACTGGTAAAAAATCAGCTAATGCTTTGCCTGTTTGCAAACCTTTAAGCTCGCACAACTTTTCATAGAGCATTTGCGTGCCACGTGCTTTACCCTCTAAGGTATGGCCTGCGATATGGACACTGGCATAACGCACAAACTCAAGCAATTCAGTTAATATAGAAGGTTCGTTTTCCCATACATCTAATACCACATCGAGCTTGGCACCACCGCGCATAATTTCCAGTAGAGCATGATTATCGACCACATCGCCGCGACTGGCATTAATCAAAATAGTGCCAGGTTTAAGCGCTGCTAAACGCGCTTTGTTCATTAAATGCAAGGTACTATGTTTACCGGTCGTTACTAACGGCACATGGAAAGTGACGATATCCGCTTTACTCAACAACTCATCAATATCTGTATGCTCGGCTAATTGTCCCGCTTCATGCTTAGGTGGATCGCATACTAATACAGTGACATTAAGCGCGGCTAATTTATCTCGCAAACAGCTACCAATACTGCCCACTCCGACAATCCCAATGGTTTTGTGTTCCAAGGTGCAGGCATTTTCTTGGCACAGTGCAAACAAGCTACTGATCACATATTCAGCCACAGCAACGGCATTACAACCAGGTGCGCTCGTAAATGCAATATCACGTTGTTTGAGTAAATCAGTATCAATATGATCAACGCCGATTGTCGCCGTACCTACGTAGTGTAATTTATTAGCATGTATTAACAGTGCTTCATTTACTGAGGTTACCGAGCGAGTTAATAATACATCAACATCAATTAGCTGTTCGCTTTGTAATGTACGACCATCAAAACGCGTTACTTCACCAAAATCAGCAAAATATTGCTCAACAAGTGGCATGTTTTGGTCTGCAAGAATTTTCATTAACAAGTCCAGTAAGCACTAAGAGCCGCTATTGTAACGAACATAGCCGACTTTGAAAACGAAAAAGCCGAGCAAGTTGCTCGGCTTTAATTGTAATGTGGCTTTTTAATTAGCCTTTATATTTACTCATCACTAACGTGGCGTTAGTACCACCAAAACCAAAACTGTTAGACATAACAGTATTTAGTTCAACGTCTTTACGCTCAGTGATAATGTTTAAGCCTGCAGCTTGTTCATCTAGCTCATCAATATTGATTGAAGGCGCAACAAAGCTATGCTCTAACATCAATAGTGAGAAAATAGCTTCATGCACACCAGCGGCGCCCAGTGCATGGCCTGTCATTGCTTTAGTCGCGCTGATCATCGGTGAATTACCACCAAATACTTCTTGAATTGCTCCTAACTCTTTTACATCACCTACTGGTGTAGATGTACCGTGAGTGTTTAGATAATCAATGCTGTCAACGCCTTGCATTGCTTGACGCATACAACGTGCAGCACCTTCACCTGATGGTGCAACCATGTCATAGCCATCAGATGTTGCGCCATAGCCAACAACTTCAGCATAAATGTGTGCACCACGTGCAAGCGCATGTTCAAGTTCTTCAACAACAACAATACCGCCACCACCAGAGATAACAAATCCATCGCGGTTAGCATCATAAGTACGAGAGGCTTTTTCAGGCGTTTCGTTATATTTAGTAGAAAGTGCGCCCATTGCGTCAAATTCCATTGCCAATGTCCAGTGAAGCTCTTCACCGCCACCGGCAAAAACAACGTCTTGTTTGCCTAATTGGATTTGCTCAACTGCGTTACCAATACAGTGTGCAGAGGTTGCACATGCTGAACTGATTGAGTAGTTAACACCTTTAATTTTAAATGGTGTTGCTAAGCATGCCGATGTTGTACTGGCCATGGTGCGCGGAACCATATAAGGACCTACACGTTTTACGCCTTTTTCACGTAAAATGTCAGCCGCTTCAACCTGCCATTTAGATGAACCACCACCGGAACCCACAATGATACCCGTGCGCTCATTTGATACTTGATCATCAGATAAACCAGAATCTGCAATTGCTTGTGCCATTGAGATATACGAATACGCAGCGGCATCGCCCATAAAGCGCATTGCTTTACGATCAACAAACTCTTTAACGTCAATATCAATTTTGCCAGATACGTTACTACGTAACTTATATTCAGCAAATTCTGGGTTAAAAGCGATTCCGCTCTTACCTGTTTTTAACGATTCTAATACTTCTTCTTTGTTGTTACCGATGCTTGATACAACACCGATGCCCGTAATAACGGCTCTTCTCATGGGTAATTACCTTAGCTTGATACTAAATTGTGTTCTATTTTACGCTGAAACTTACAACGAAGTGGTCAGCTTTCTAGCGTACACTTGTACTCTGAACCTCTAGCTTATAAATAACGCCAGACTATTTCAAAGAAAACACGTAAAATAATGAAAAAAAGTACTCATTAATTGCATGCCATGATTAAAAACGCTGAAATTCACTTTAATAACTTAGGTACACCCGTTGCAGACAACTTTAACGATGTCTACTTTTCGAACGATGATGGCCAAGCTGAGTCTGATTATGTGTTCTACCAGCAAAATAATATGCCTCATCGATTACAAAATCATGACCGTGCACATTTCGTTATCGCTGAAACTGGTTTTGGTACTGGGCTTAATTTTTTAAATACATGGCAACAATTTAAAAATCATCTAACCAGTAGGCAACATCAAAGCCAAGAAGTTCACAACTCAGCACAACAGAATGTGCAGCGCTTACATTTTATTTCTTTTGAAAAGTATCCGATTAAAACAGACGATCTGCAAAAGGCATTGCAAGTATGGCCTAGTTTAGCACCATTGAGTAAACAGTTACTTGCTAAGTACCCGATTAATTTGGCTGGTTGCCATCGTCTTGAATTTGATAATGGTCGAATTATACTCGATTTATATTTTGGCGATGTGCAAGAATCACTCGCAGCTATAAGCTACCCGCAAACAGGTATTATCGATGCGTGGTATCTAGATGGCTTTGCACCGAGTAAAAATCCAGAAATGTGGCAGCCAGCCTTATTTAATTCAATGGTGGATATTTCTCGTAGTAATGCCACGTTTGCAACCTTTACGGTTGCAGGTGTTGTACGTAGAGGTCTTGCTGATGCAGGGTTTGCGGTACAAAAAATCAAAGGTCATGGCAAAAAAAATGAAATGCTGATTGGTTCTTTAGCCCATGCTAACCAAGCACAATCGGCGCCACCTTATCTGGCTCATCAGCAAAGTTCACTTAAAAACGTTGCCGTCATTGGCGGAGGGATAGCCAGCAGCGCTATTTTATATAGCTTGGCGAAACGTGGGGTTAACAGCCAACTTTTTTGCCAAGATCCCCAACTCGCGATGGGCGCATCTCATAATGTACAAGGTGCGATTTATCCGCACTTACAAGCAAAAAACTCCCCGCACAGTGAGCTTTTTGCGCACAGTTTTTTATATGCGAAACGACTTTATCAGCAACTCACTGAGAATGGCTTTCACTATGATCATCAATGGTGCGGCGTATTACAACACGCGATCAAACAACCCTTAGTTGAGCGCCATCAAAATATTGAACATAAACAGCTGTGGCCAGATGAACTCATGCACGGCGTAACGCCTGAGCAAGGTGATGAAATTGCCGGTGTAAGTACAGGCTACTCTGGCGTATATTTCCCGTTAGGTGGATGGGTTAACCCACCACAATTAGTGAGCGCTCTGTTCCAACAAGCCCATAAACTCAAACCAATTAAAAGCCATTTTAATTGTGATATCGAACAGCTTGAGAAAACCCCGCAAGGCTGGCTGTTATTGAGCCAAGGGCAACAGTTTGGCCCATTTAGTGACGTTATTGTATGTGCTGGTGAGCACAGCGACCGTTTTGTACAAACTCAGGCTCTGCCAATTGTTGGCGTGCGTGGTCAAGTATCCCATGTACAAGCAAGTCCTGCATCACGTAAACTAAAAACCGTGCTATGTCATAAAGGCTACTTTACTCCTGCTTATTTAGACCATCACTGTATGGGCGCAACATTCGAGAAGAACTCAAAAAGCCGCGCAGTCAAAGACCAAGACAATCAAACAAATCGCGAGCAACTGCTTCACTTTTATGGACAAACCGACTTTGCCAGTAGTCTAGGTGAGATCACGGCAGCTAAAGCCGCTGTACGTTGTAGTTTTATTGATCACCTCCCTATGGCCGGAGAATGGCCGCAGCAAAGTGATTATATTCACGCGTTTGCCAATTTACGCGCAGGGAAACGCTATCAATATCAATCCTTACAAAAACCACAACAAGGACTACACATACTCACAGGCTTTGGGGCTCGTGGCTTATGCAGTGCGCCCCTGTGTGCAGAACAATTAGTTGCTGCACTTAACAATGAACCACAGCCTTTGAGTGAACGAGTAAGCCAAGCGATTCACCCAGCCCGCTTTATTGTAAGAGATTTAATTCGAAATAAAATTTAACTTAGCAAAAATAGCGTGTAGGAACCGATGTGATAAAAATAATAACACCACTGATGTTAGCAATAAGCCTAACCTCAGTGACTTGCGCTGCAAATTTAGACAGCGTTCCGCTACCAGCTGATTTTAAGTACTCATTACAAATTGCCGATGACTACCCACTGATACAAACTGGCTATGTTGCTCAGTCGATTACAAAAGTGAGTGCTTTTTATCAACAAGCTTTAGGTAAGTCTGAGCTTATTATCGGTGATAATAAACGCCGAACGTTGTTTTATACCATCGACAAGAAAACCGTGCGGATCAGCTTATATGCTCGTGACTACCGAACCGAAATAGCGATTATGATCACGCAACCATAATCGCTTGACGGCGAACTGATCTGAATACGTATGCATAAAACAAATTGTTAAGCTTATAGCAAAAGCACCAAAGCAAAACGAGGCCCGATACCGTGAGACCCGAAGCTAATGGCTTAAAGGTGATCACTATCTTAAATACCCTAATTTATTTCCGATGTTAGAAGGTAATCGCTTGCCCAACAAGCGGATCATCTTGATAAGACAGTTAAGTAGCTCAATGATCTTGAAAAGGCATTGTCGCTAAACTTGGGTTGTTTAAGTATTAAATACAAAAACGGCTAGAAAGCTAGCCGTTTTTATTTACGCTTTAATGACTCCTAAAATTGATATTGGAATCCTAGCGCCCATTCATTCACATCGTTTTCTCTTAGCTTATAATGGCTATAGTTAATTGAAACATCTGTATTTTCAAGCACTGGATAAGCTAATTTCCCGCCCAAATAAGGGCGTGTATTGGTGTCACTATATGTAATTTTTTGCCCCGTAGATGAGCGGCTATCGATTGAATAATGATAATGGAAAGCCCCTACAAAAACCTTACTCTTAACTTGGCCCAACAGCGGAAATACATAAGCTGTTTGTATCGCAGGTCCTTGTGACAATACCGGCACGGTTTGTGATACATTCAATTGCGCGTTACTTGGATCAAGCGTATCTCCAACAAAGGTCATACTACCTTCGCCTAAGTTGATATAGCGTACGCCAAATTGCCAATTAGTCGCTAAGGAATAAATTGCGCCTATTGACCAACTAATATCGGTATCGTCGTATTCAGTATTCGCTAATTCGACTGATTGATTAGTTGTGGTTGAGCCTGCAACGGCCGCATAACCAATAGTGCCATCCATAGACCACTCACCTGCTAGTACAGGCTGACTGACTACCGCAGCCGTAGCGAGTAAAGCCCATGGCGTCAGTTTTGATTGGCGACGTATAAAGACTAAACCAATCATTAACAACACCATGGTGCTGCCTAAACTACCTGATGAGCTATTTTTAACCGTGGTGGTTGTATAAGCTTTTACGGTCACTTTTACTTCTCCTTTAGCTTCAGCACCTTTACTGTCAGTCACTGTGTATTCAATTAAATCAACACCTTCAAAACCTACTTTAGGTTGGTAATTCAATGTGCCATCGTTATTTATAGTGACTGTTCCTTGCGTAGCTTGCGCGCTTATTAAACTAAGTGCATCACCATCCGCATCGCTGTCATTGGAGAGTACATCAATAACTATTTGCGTGCGGTCGTTGGTGCTTGCAGTATCAGCAATAGTTGTTGGGGCACTGTTTACTACCACACTAACAGTCGCTGTACCAAAGGCTGTTCCACCTTTACCATCAGACACACTGTAGTTGATTGTTGCAGTACCAATAAAATCAAGTAATGGTTGATAACTAAGTTGATTATTAACGATTGCTACCTCACCAAAATCAACACTTGCACTGGTGAGCATCAATACATCATTATCTGCATCGCTATCATTACTGAGCACATCAATAACAATACTATTACCTAGTGCAATAGTTACTTGATCTGATTGTGTAACAGGCGCGCTGTTATTACTACTCATAACGCTAACGCCGCCTGGATCAACAATTTGACCATTCGCTACGCCATCAGCATCATTGATACCACCATCAGTTATGCGTAATTGTACACACCAGTCACCTTCTTTAAGCCCTTCTTGCCACAGCTGACTATTTGGTGAAGGGCAATACCCTTGCTCACCTTGAGTAGAATAGACCTTATCGCCGTTGCTGGTATTAAAGTCAATCCACTCATTATTGATAAGCTTTCTATAAATCGCCCCCGCTGGTATTGGCATTCTTTGCGGAAGCACTATGTGGTAGTTTTCACCTTTTTGCTCCATGGCGGTTACTATAAAGCTAAAGTAACCACCAGAGTTATCCATCCCAACATCTGCAGGCAATTCATTTTCAAACAATTGTGCTGCGCCACTGCTATTTTGTATGCTTGAGAATGCTTTTCTTAAACATGCTCCCGCATCCCCCTCGACAAGAAACTGCGCGGACTCATTTACTTGCTCAGGTAATACATTACATTCATTAATATTATCCAAATAATCAGGAATACCATCACGGTCATTATCTTGTAGACCTTCGATATTGTCTGGTATTAAGTCATTATCAGTATCGGCAGTTGTTAACTCAGGTAACTGAGCTACCACTTCAACATAACTGGTCACTGTAGTTGATAAGCTATCCACAGCGTCATCTGTTGCGGTTACTGCTATTTCATAAATACCAATATCGAGTTCAGCTGTAGAGAACACAAATGTATCAGCCGCATTACCTAGATCAACAATCCGTTCATCTGCTGCTTGCCAACTGAATGAAATATTATCTCCAGGGTTATTATCTGTTGCCAACGCTGTAATTGTTACGAGATCGTCACTGGCTAAAACAAATGGCCGAGGCTGATTATTTTGCTCCGTTATCGTAACTAAGCTTGGTGCTATATTACTCTCTGAAATAGTCATAATATTAGAGGCTTGCGCGCCAGTATTAAGGCTATCGTCAAGCGTTATAACTATTGTTTCATCCGCTTCAATCTCACTATCTGCAAAGACTCTAAAGTTGATCTCACCAACGAGGCCTTGTTCAATAACCACTTCACCGCTGATTAAATCATGATCATCTGATGTTGCGGTTCCAGATACGCTGTAAGGTACAGTGACAGGATAACTTGCCGCTGTTCCATTCAAGTAAACCCGAGTGGTATAACTTTGATCCTCAGCAACAACTTTATTTTTACCTAGTGATATTTGCGGGTGAACCATTACTTGCTGGCTAGCCATTGTGGTTTTACCACTACTGTCTGTCGCTTGCCAATACACTTGATGTACACCTGGCGTAAACAACATACTTTGATTTAAAGTTGCGACTGGTAATCTGTTTTGCTCGCTATCAAACGCAAGAGCTGTACCCAGCTTAACTCGAGTAAACAATCCTGTTGCATCAATATCCACATCAGCTGGAGGTGTAATGGTTGGTGCACCTAGTTGGCCATCAGTAAAGTTAATAAAAGCAAACCCTGTGCTTTGTGCTTGCGCGGGGTCGGCAATAATATACTCAACTTTAATAGTGCCTTGGTTACTTGCGCTAAATTGATAGACAAGCTGCTGGTCAACAATACTCACTGTACCCACTGACGCCCTAGCACCAATAATTGTTATTACATCACCATCAACATCAGTATCATTCGCCAATACATCAAGTATATAACGGCCGCTTTCTGTTCGCGCTAAGTCAAAGGTATCTTCCACAGCAACCGGTTGATCGTTTACTGACTCAACAGTAATTAACGCCGTAGCTATAGCTGAACTTGTTTTACCATCAGTCACTAAATAGCTAAAGGTGTCGCTACCATGATAATCAGCCTGTGGCTGATAACTAAATACCGTTCCTTGCACCGTTAAGCTACCAAACTGTGGTTGAGTGACCACTTCTATAACTAAATTGTCGTTATCACTGTCACTAACCTGAGCACTGACACTGAGGTTATTATCTTCTTTAACGCGCATTACCATATCATTAGCAACAGGCGGCGCATTCACATACGTTACATCAATACTAAATGGGTTAAGCGTACTGCTTAACTGCCCATCGGTTACGCTGATCAAAATATTACTATATAGACCAACGTCATCTCGTGTCGGTATACCACTTAATGTACCACTTGTGCTATCAAACGTTGCCCAACTCGGCTTGTTCGCAATCGTCAATGATAAACTGGTATTATCAATATCCGACACAATTGGCGTAAATGAGTAACCTGTATCTTGCGCGATTGATGTTGCAGGTGAACCGCTGATTGTTGGTGCATCGTTAACATTCACTACTGTCAGTGTAAATGGGGTTAAACTTTGACTTGCAATCCCATCAGTTACACGCACCGTGATGCCTGCATAACTTCCTACATCAGCATTGCTTGGTCTGCCTGATAGCTCCCCTGTGGTGGTATCAAAGTTCAACCAACTTGGTTTATTTTCAATACTGAAGCTGAGGTTATCGCCATCATTATCTGTCGCTAGTGGTACAAAGCTATATAAGTCATTTTCATTAACCGCTAAGCTTGGTACTCCAGTAATCACTGGCAAATCGTTAATACTATTAATCGTTACTGATACTGTGCTCGGTGCTGAATCAAGTAATCCATCATTCGCTATATAACTAAACTGATCGTCACCAAAGTAATTTGCACTGCCTTGATAAGTAACTTGCTCACCTGAGATAGTCGCAGTGCCATGAGTTGGTTGACTAACGATTGTATAGATTAATGTATCACCATCAACATCACTACCGAGTAAGTTCATAACGACTGGCATGTCTTCATCAGTAACGCCGGTTTGTAGACCAACAACTGGCGCGTCATTCACTGCGGTGATAACTAACGATACCGGCGTTATTGTTGAATCTAATAGTCCATCATTAACAACAAAGCTAAAGCCATCACTGCCGTTATAATTGGCGTTTGGCGTATATAACCAACTATCATTACTTTGCTGCACAAGCGAGCCATGTAATGCGCCTTCATCAAGACGATAGCTTAGATCATCGTTCTCAATATCTGAGCCAACTAAGGTGATCAAGACGCTATTATCTTCAGCAAGTATTAAACTTTGCGGAATACCTAAAGGTGCATCATTGACTGGGTTCACGGTCATGGTGACAGTAGCAAGGTTAGATATCGCGCCATTGCTGTCTTTAACTGTGTAAGTAAAGCTGTCGTCACCATAGTAATCTGCATTGGCGGTGTAAATGATTGCCCCCGTTGCTGTTACTTGAGTTTGCCCATTGCTTGGCCACGCCAAGCGCTGCTAATTCAGACAGTGATAACTGGCATTGCCATAATTTATTAAGCGCTAAAAGTGTGCTGGCCGCATCTGAAGAACCACCACCAACGCCGCCTCCCATTGGTAATATTTTAG